>NZ_NGFN01000020.1 GCF_002148965.1 Streptomyces swartbergensis
TCTTCGGGTAGCCCTGGTGCAGGCCGCGGGCGATCGCGAAGTCCTTGTCGACCCAGATGTACACGCAGCGGGTGTAGGTCCGGCCCTTGTACTGGCAGCGGACGACGGCGAACGCCTCCTTGTACTGGGCGAGCACCGGGTCCAGCAGCTCGGCGCCGGATGCCGAGCAGGACTGCCAGTCGGCCCAGATCAGCGCCACCGCGCCGGGGTCCTCGTCGGCGAGCTCCAGCGGCTCGGGCAGCAGCTCACGCACCCGGGCCGGGTCGGTGCGGTACTCGACCGTGAGCAGGTCACCGGAGTAGCGCCACGGCGGGGACGGGATCAGCGACGAGGCGCCCGTCGCCGTCTTGGGGTGGAAGTAGCCACGGACACTGGCCATGTCGTCACGCTCCAGAGAGATCAGGGCAAGGGCAGGCACGCCACCTGCGGCAGAGGCGGCGGAAAGGAGAGAAAAAGGGCAAAAAGGAAGAGGGGTGCGCCGTCGCGTGAGGTTCGGGTCGGGCGCCCGACTTCCGGCTTCATCGCCGGCCCGGTCGGGGTGAGCCGGTGACGCCCGGGGGCGTCACGAGCGGGCGAGCCGCTCCAGCCGCTGGTGCAGGTCCTCGACGTAGGTCTCGGATTCGGGCTTCATCAGCACGCTGCGCAGGATGCGCGCGCCGTCGGCGTCCGCGGTGATCTTCGGGTGGCGGGCGGTGAAGCGCTCGGCGCCGACGCGGAGCGTGCTGAGGAAGACCGGGTCCTGGCTGTCGGTCATCCCCTCCTGCAGGATGCGGTTGCTGGCCGCGTCGATCTCCGAGAGGGTGTGGCCGGCGGTGACCGGGAAGTAGCTGACGATGTCGAGCTGCGGGGGCTGGTAGAGCTCCAGGTGCTCGGAGTGCTCGATGAGTTCCGCCCAGCGCAGCGTCGCCCGCCGGCCGGCCGCGAGCACCTGGCCGAGCCCCTCGCGAGTGGGCGGCAGCAGCTGGAAGGTGAGCCACAGGGCGGCGGCCGCCGCACCGGCGCGGGAGCATTCCAGGCTGATCTCGCCCAGGTGCAGTTCGTCGGAGGTGAAGTACGTGTACGGCGAGTCGTGCAGGTAGAACCGGCCGACCTCGGGGTCGCGGAAGAGGACGGCGCCGCAGCCGTAGGGCTGCAGGCCGTGCTTGTGCGGGTCCACCACGATGGAGTCGGCCTGGGCGAGGGCCTGCCAGGGCTCGGCTGGCAGGCCCTCGGGACCGTCCGCGCCTGCCAGCAGGGTGAAGAACCCGCCGTAGGCGGCGTCGACGTGGATGCGCACGCCGTAGCGCTCGCGCAGCGCCAGCGCCTCGTGGACCGGTTCGATGGCGCCGAGCCCGGTCGTACCGGTGGTGAGGACGACGGTGCCCAGCTTGCCGCCGCGCAGCAGCTCCTCCAGCGCGTCGAGGTCCATGCGTCCGAGGTCGTCGGTGGGGACGGGGAAGCCTTCCACCCCCAGGACGCGGCACATCCGGCCGTGGGTGTAGTGAGCCTCGGTGCTGTAGGCGATGCCCTTGCCGGGGTGCAGTTCGCGGGCGACGAAGAGGGCTTCGAGGTTCGCGATGGTGCCGCTGGTGGTCAGATGCCCGAGGTGGGTGTCGTAGCCGAACATGGTGGCCAGCTGCTGGACGACCTCACGCTCCATGGCGGCGGTGGCCGGGCCGCCGTCCAGGGCGTGGTTGTTCGGGTTGATCAGCATCGCGGTCAGGTAGCCGACCACGGCCGCCGGGTGCGGCGGCTTGAGCATCTGGCCCGCGTAGCGGGGGTGGAAGAACGGATAATTGTCCTTCAGCCGCTCGGTGAAGACCTCGAACGCGGCGGCGAAGCGGCCGTCGTCGACGGCCAGCGCCGGGTGTGGGTCGAAAGGGCCGAAGGTTGCCGCCCACTCGGCGTTCGACGCGACCGCCTCGGTCAGCCACTTGTTCAGATCCATCTCGTCACTCCTCCGTGATCTCGCGTGTTGACGTGTTCGGGCTCAGCGCTTGGGCGGGCGGATGCCGCGGAACTCCCAGTCGCCGCCGAGGGCGGTGGACAGGACTTCCTCGGACTCGGTGGGCTGGGCCCCCACGTCGGTGCGGATGGCGGTGGGGCCGGTGATGATGTGGTTGGTCAGGCGTCCGAGGCCCTCGACCTCGACCTCGACGATGTCGCCGGGCTGGACGGGGCGCGAGTGGGCGGGCGTGCCGGAGAGCAGCACGTCGCCTGGGTGGAGGGTGATGGTACGTGCGATATCGGCGACGAGGTAGTGCATGTCCCACTTCATCTCGTCCGTGGACCCGTCCTGGACGATCTTGCCGTTGACGTAGGTGCGCAGTGCCTTGCCGTGGAAGTCCCAGTCGGTGACCAGGCCGGGGCCGAGGGGGCAGAGGGTGTCGGAGCCCTTGACGCGGAGCATGGAGCCGGCGTCGGTGTCGCGGAAGTCGTGCAGGCCGTAGTCGTTGGCGATGGTGTAGCCGGCGATGTACTCGCCCGCCTCGGCCGGGGAGATGTTGCGGGCGGTCTTCCCGATGACGATGGCGACCTCGCCCTCGTAATTGAGCCACGTGCAGCCCGCGGGGCGGACGATCGCGCCCCGGTGAGAGTTGAGGGACGAGGTCGGCTTGTGGAAGTACGTCGGGGTGTCCGGCAGGTCGATCCGGAACTCGTCGACCCGGCTGCGGTGGTTGAGGTGGACGGCGATGACCTTCGAGGGGACGACGGGGGGCAGGTGCTGGGCGTCCTCGATCTTGACGCGGCGGCCGTCCCCGGCGACGAGTTCGTCACCGTCGACGGTGACCTGGACGGCGGCGCCTTCGAGGAGGATGCGGCGGTATTCGGACATAGTGGGTCTCCTGAATGCCGTGGGGAGGCGTGCTCAGACGGCGTGGCCGCGCGGGGTGTGTGGCGTGGCGGCGGTGGGCAGTCCGCTGCCGGTCCAGCCGCCTTCGGGGCGGTCGAACCAGAGGTGGGCCTGGCCGGTGCCGACGGAGTTCTCGTACGCGCCGTACTGGCGGGCCCGGGCGACGCAGGCCTGCTCGCCGAGAGCGCCGGCCATCATCAGGTAGTGGAAGAACTTCGCCTCCGGCTTCACCTTCCAGAACTCGTCCATGGTGTCGAGGACCTGGTCATGCCGGCCCTCCTTGAACCAGGTGATGCGCTCCTCATCGGCCTCGCGGGCCTCGGGCGAGAAGATGTGCGCCAGGTCGCTGGCCTCGTGGTCGCGGATCTCGCGCAGCGGCCAGAACGTGTGCGAGAGGGCGCCGGAGGCGATGAGCAGGACCCGTCGTCCCGGGGTGGCGGCGATACCGTCGGCCAGGGCACGGCCCAGGCGCAAGTGGTCCTCCATCTCGCCGGTCTGGCAGACGCCGATGGTCACCCAGCGTTTGTCGGGCAGGCCCTCGCCGAGGAACTTCCAGAGGTTGAGGGTGGCGTAGTAGATCGGCAGGTAGTCGTCGTCGATCGGGGTGATCCAGGTGCCGTGCTTGTCGGCGAACGATGCGATGGTGTGGGCGAGTTCGGGGTCGCCGGGGAAGTCGTACGGCATCCGGCACATACCGCGCGGCAGCTCCTCGGAGGTGAACAGACCCGCCCGCCGGTCCTGTGCCGTCACGACGAACTCCACGGTGGTCGCCCAGTGGGAGTCGAGGACGACGACGGTGTCGTAGTCGTCCGAGTCGAAGACGTCCCGGCGTAGCTGTTCCAGGCCGGTGACGAGGGTGATCTCCTTGCCCTCGTTCAGCGCCAGGCGCTCCTGCTTCGGGAGCACGATGGTGGGGACGTGGGCGAGCAGGCCCGCCCCGACGATCTCACCCATGGTTCGTCCATCCCTTCGGGGCGGTGACGGTGTTCTTGAGGTCGCAGTAGAAGTCGAAGCTCCAGGTGCCGCCCTCACGGCCGACCCCGGACAGGCGGGAGCCGCCGAAGGGGGCCTGGAGGTCCCGGACGAAGAAGCAGTTGACCCACACCGTGCCCGCCACCAGCTGCGAGGTGACCCGCTCGGCGCGCTCCGGGTCGCCGGTGGCGACGGTGGCGGCCAGCCCGAAGCGGGTGCCGTTGGCGAGGCGGACGGCCTCGTCCTCGGTGGTGAAGGTCTGCAGGGTCAGCACCGGGCCGAAGACCTCTTCCTGCACGATCTCCGAATCCTGGGCGACGCCGGTGAGCAGGGTCGGCGCGTAGTACTGGCCGTCGCGGTGGCCGCCGATCACCGTGCGGGCCCCGGCCGCCAGGGCTCGCTGCACGAAGCCGTCGATCTTCTCCAGCTGGCGGGAGTGGATGGTGGGGCCGATGTCGGTGGCCTCGTCGCGCGGGTCGCCCTGCTTCAAGGCCGACGCCTTCGACACGAAGCGGCGGGTGAACTCCTCCGCGACCGACTCCTCGACCAGGATGCGGGTCGCCGCGAGGCACACCTGCCCGGCGTTGTCGTACTGCTCCACCGCGAGGTCGACGGCCAGGTCCAGGTCCGCGTCGGCGAAGACCAGCAGCGGTGACTTGCCGCCTAGTTCGAGGCTGAGCGGGGTGAGGTTGGCGGCGGCGGACTCGGCGATCCGCTGGGCCGTGGGCACGGAGCCGGTGAAGCTGATCCGGCGTACGTCCGGATGCGAGGTCAGCGCGTCGCCGATCTCGGCGCCGTAGCCCTGGACGACGTTGAGGACACCGGCCGGCAGCCCGGCCTCGGCGGCGATGTCCGCCAGCAGCGAGGCGGTCAGCGGGGACCACTCGGCGGGCTTGAGGACGACGGTGTTTCCGGCCGCGAGGGCGGGGGCGACCTTCCAGGTGGCCAGCATCAGCGGGGCGTTCCACGGCGTGATCAGCACCGACGGGCCCGCCGGGTCCCAGCTGACGTGGTTGGTGTGACCGCGCGTCTCGAAGTCCTCGTGCTCCAGCCGCAGCAGCCAGTCCGCGAAGAAGCGGAAGTTGTGCGCGACACGGGGCATCACGCCGCGCCGGTGAGAGCGCAGCAGGGCGCCGCTGTCGCACGTCTCGACGATCGCCAGGTCCTCCAGCCGCTTCTCCACGCCGTCGGCGATCGCGTGCAGGATCCGCGCGCGCTCGGCGCGCGAGGTGGCGGCCCAGCCGGGGAAAGCGGCCTTCGCGGCGGCCACCGCGGCCGCAGCCTCCATCGCGGTGCCCCGGGCGATCTCCCCCAGGACACTGCCGTCGATCGGCGATGTGTCGGTGAACGTCTCGGTGGAGGCGACGCGCTCGCCGCCGATCCAGTGCCGGGTGTCAACGGCCACCCCGGCTATGACAGCTGCTTGGGACTCGCGGATCATGCCCCGACCTCCTTTCGTTTGGGCCCAAATAAACAGCCGCGTCGTGAAGGTGTCAAGGGTTGCCCGGATTTTATTTGGGCTCAAACGTTTGAGGTGGAGGTCACCTTGCCGCAACAGCGGAGTGACCGGCAGACCCGCAGGGCGCACACGCCGCCTCCGGCAGTGAGCGTGACGCCGGGGAGTGCATCGCGGACGGCCGGGCCCCGGCCGCGTGGCTACGGGCGCGGGCGACGGCCCGAGCGCCGCGGGGCCAGGTCCTCGCCGGCGAGCAGTTCCCGCCGGCGCTGCTCGCCGTGCTCCTCCAGCCGGCCGACGATGGTGCGCAGACTGTCGGCGAGGCGGAGGCACTCCTCGGGGCTCAGCGAGGCGGAGACGAACGCCTCCTCCGCGTTGAACGCCGGGAACAGCTCCTCCATGAGCTTCTCCCCCTCGGGGGTCAGGGAGAGCAGGACCCGGCGACGGTCCTCGGGGTGGGGGGAGCGGGCCACGAGCCCGCGTGACTCGAGGGTCCGTGAAATGCCGGTCAGTGTCCCCTTGGAGATGCCCGCCTCCTCCGCGACCGACCAGGTCTCCGCCTCACCCCAGATCCACAGCACCCACAGCACGACGAAGCTGGTCCACGTCAGCTCGTGCGGGCGCAGCACCGAGTTCTCCAGATGGCTGCGGACGGCCGCGGCGGCTCGGTGGATGTTGCCCACGGCGGCCATGGCCTCGCGCTGCAGCGTCAGGCCGCCCAGCCGCTGCCGTATGGCCTGCTCGGTCTCGGTGATGGATCGGCGAGGCCCGGGCACAGGCTCCTCCTCCGCGTAGGGGCGACGCGGGGCCGCCGGCGTGTTCGTTTGCGGTCAAATGTATCCCGCGGCCGCTCGACCCGGCGGCCTTCGGCCACGGGTGGGAGTGGGCAAAATCTGCTTGACCCTCTTGTGGGCGGTACACCCGACTCTTATCGTTTGGCATCAAATGATCGCCCTGGCGTCATCGACCGGACACCAAGCCGCCGGAATCCGCGCGGGCGAATCGGACAGAATGCACCTCATCGCCACACCACTGGAGCATCCCTTGAGCGCCCACACAGACCGCCAGGTCCGACAGACGATGGAAGCGCTGGACGCCAAGGGGATCGATGTCCTCCGCGTCGCCTACCCGGACCTGATGGGGTCCGACCGCAGCCGGGACATCCTGCTGCACCATCTGCCGCACGCGGCCGGACACGGCCTCGCCTTCAGCCGCGCCGTCTACCACACCGGCGCCCTGGGTGATCACTCCGACATCGCCGGCGGCCTGGAGTCGGGCATGCCGGACATCGTGGTGCGCCCTGACCTGGACACCGTCGTCCCGCTGCCGTGGGAACCGAACGTGGCCTGGTGCATCGGCGACGTCCAAGACCCCGCCACCGGCCGGAGCGTGCCCGAATCGCCCAGGGACCTGCTGCGTCAGGTCCTCACCCGCCTGAACGACGCGGGCCTGACCGCGCTCGTGGGCCCTGAGCTGGAATACGTCCTGCTCGAGCCGGACGCCGACGCGCCCACCGGGTGGCGGCGCTACGCCCCCGCCCCGGGCAACGTCTACACCACCGGCCGCCGGGCCGACCCCGACGGACACCTCCTGCGCACCGCGCGCGCCCTGCACGCGCTCGGCCTGGACGTCAGCGGCGGCAACCGCGAGTTCGACGGCGGCCAGTTCGAGATCAACCTCAACCACTCCGAGGCCCTGGACGCCGCCGACCGTGCCTTCCGGTTCAAGGCCGCGGTCAAGGAACTCGCCCGAGTCGAGGGCCGGTTGGCGACGTTCATGGCCAAGCCGTTCAACGACGGCGGCGGGTCCGGATTCCATCTGCACGTCTCCCTCGTCGACGCGGACGGGACCAACGTCCTCGACGCCCCCCACGACTCCCACGGCCTCTCGGCCACAGCCCGCCACGCCCTGGCCGGCGTCCTCTCCCACGCGCCCGCTCTGTCCGCGCTGCTCAACCCCACCGTCAACTCCTACAAGCGGTTCGGCCCCGACACCACCGCCCCCTGGCTGATCAACTGGGGCCTGGACAACCGCAACGCCATGGTGCGCATCCCGCCGGAGCGCGGTGCCGCCTCCCGGCTGGAGGTCCGCCTCGGCGACGCCACCGCCAACCCCTACCTCGCCATCGCCGGCCTCCTGGCCGCCATCCACCTCGGCATCACCACCGCCACCGAGCCCCCCGCCCCGGCGACCGGCCGCGCCGCCGACACCCACGCAGCGGCCAAGCTGCCCGGCGACCTCGGCCAGGCCCTTGACTCCCTGCAGGCCGACGACCAGCTCACCGACATGCTCGGCAAGTCGTTCGTCGACGCCTTCCTCACGTTCAAGCGGGATGAACTCGCCCGCTTCCACCAGCACGTCACGGACTGGGAGTTCCGCGAGTACGCCCAGATCAACTGACACCGCCCACTCCCCCGCCCGGTCACCCGGCTCAACCACCTGCTCGGCGCCTCACCCCGCTTCCGCCTGCTCCCGCAAGGCGTCTCCCCCTTCATCCGCCGCTTCCCGCACGGACCGACCGTCGCCGCGGCGCTGCTACCGCATGCCTTCCGCGGCCTCGCCCTCCCCCGCCGTCACCCGTGCGGGCCGGGTCCTCGCCACACCCCCGGAACAGGGTGCCGCGTCCGTACGTCACCCCACCATTTGAGAAGGACTTCCCGATGGCATCTCGCATGTCGACCGACAGCAGTACGTCGCACCCGGCAGACCCGCAGCGCGGGGACTGTCCCCAGTCCGGCGCCCCTGTCCTGGGCACCGGCCTCAAACGCCGCCACGTCACCATGCTGGCCATCAGCGGCGCCATCGGCGCCGGCCTGTTCCTCGGCGCCGGAGCGGGCATCCACACCGCCGGACCCGGCATCCTGCTCTCCTACTCGCTGGCCGGCCTGCTCATGGTCCTCGTCATGCGCATGCTCGCCGAAATGGCCGTCGCCCAGCCCAGCAGCGGATCCTTCTCCGTCTACGCCGAGAGAGCCTTCGGCCGCTGGGCCGGCTTCACCGTCGGCTGGCTGTACTGGTGGCTCCTGGTCGTCGTCGTGGCTGCCGAAGCCACCGGAGCGGCCGCCATCGCCCACAGCTGGCTGCCGGCCGTACCCCAGTGGACCTACGTCCTGGCCTTCATGGCCGCCCTCACCGCCGTCAACCTCTTCGACGTCGGCCACTTCGGCGAGTTCGAGTTCTGGTTCGGCGCCATCAAGGTCACCGCCGTCGTCGCCTTCCTCGTCCTGGGCACCCTCGCCGTCCTCGGCGTGCTGCCCGGAAGCCACCCCGTCGGCCTGACCAACCTCACCAGCCACGGCGGCTTCCTCCCGCACGGCATCAGCGGCGTGCTGACCGGACTCCTCGCGGTCGTCTTCTCCTTCGGCGGCATGGAACTCGTCACCATCGCCGCAGCCGAATCACCCGACCCCTCCCAGGCCGTCGCCAAGGCCACCCGCACCGTCATAGCCCGCCTGCTGCTGTTCTACATCGGCTCCGTCGCCCTCATGGTGCTGCTGCTGCCCTGGACCTCCGCCTCCGCCGCCACCAGCCCCTTCGTCACCGTCCTGCAGCGCATCGGCATCCCCGCCTCCGCCGGACTGATGAACGTGGTCGTCCTCACCTCACTGCTCTCCGCCCTCAACTCCAACCTCTACGGCGCCTCCCGCATGGCCTTCTCCCTCGCCCAGCGCCGCGACGCCCCGCAGGGCCTGCTGAACGTCTCCCGCGGCGGCGTCCCCCGCATGGCCGTCCTCGCCTCCGTCTCCTTCGGCTTCGTCGCGGTCATCCTCAACTTCCTCGCCCCCGACCGCGTCCTGCCCTTCCTCCTGAACACCATCGGCGCCATCATCCTCGTGGTCTGGATCGCCATCGCCCTCTCCCAACTCCGCCTGCGGCAGATCGCCGAGCGCACCCCCGGCCGGACGCCGACCGTGCGCATGTGGGGCCACCCCTGGCTGAGCTGGACGGCCCTGGCCGGCATGACCGGCGTCCTCGCCCTGATGTGCACCGACACCGGCGCACGTGGCCAGCTGCTCTCCACCGCCGCCCTCACCGCGCTCATCCTGCTCGCCGCGGCCATCCGCACCGCACGGGCGAAGAACCCTGCCAAGCCATAGCCCCGAGCGGGGTTACGCGTCACCCCTCGTTCAGGAGAAAGGAGAGCCCATCGTGCGTGCACTCGTCATCCGGCACGACCATGTGACGGAGCCCGGACTGGTCGGAGACCGGCTCGTCCAGCGCGGGTACGACCTCACACTCCTCACCGTCGTCCCGCAGGAACGGCACCACACACCGGACGTACGGTTCGACTTCCCCGACGCCGACGGCTGGGACCTCGTCGTGTCGCTCGGCGCCCCCTGGTCGGTGTACGACGACACCGCGGTCGGCAGCTGGATCGGCGGCGAGCTCACCCTGCTGCGCAAGGCCCACCACCGCGGCATCCCCGTGCTGGGCATCTGCTTCGGCGCCCAGGCCCTGACCACCGCCCTGGGCGGCAGTGTCGAGGCGGCCCCGCGTCCCGAGATCGGCTGGGTCGGCATCGACACTGACGACCCCGCCCTGATACCGCCCGGCCCCTGGATGCAGTGGCACTACGACCGCTGCGTCCCCCCGCCCGGCGCCGAGGAGACGGCCCGCAACGCCGTGTGCACGCAGGCGTTCCGGGTGGGGAACTCGCTCGGCGTCCAGTTCCACCCCGAGGCGATCCCGGCCGTCGTCCGGCGCTGGGTCGACTTCGGCGGCGCGCAGCAGTGCGCGCGGCTCGGCATCGATCCGGAAGAACTGGTCGCGCGCAGCCGCGCCATGGAACCGGTGGCGCGGGAGAACGCGTACCACCTGGTCGACGCGTTCCTCGACCGGGCGGCCTCCCCAGTCTGCTGAGACCCGGGACGGCGCAGGACTGTTCCGCCGGGAGCCCGGGGGCGCCCTCGTGTCAGGCCAGGGCGGGCCAGAGGGCGGTGACATCGTCGGCCGGGAGTTCGGTGACCATCCGGCGCGCTGCGGCCGGAGGGCCGCCGATGACCAGCGCGTTGCCGCCGCGTCCGCGTCGTAGGCGGGCCGGCCCGGGTCGCCGGTAGCGGCGAAGGCGGCTCACGCGCGTGGCCGACGAGGGTGCCGCGTGCCGCGAGGTGTTCGGGGGCTGGCGGCGTCGACGAGGGCGAAGGACAACTTGCGTCCACCTACCGGCGCTTGATGCCAGAAGCGAAGTAAGCTTCGCGATCTTCCGCCGGCCGCCGAGAGCACGGTCAGGACTTGATGACATGCAGGACCCGCAGGCCGCGGGGGCCCGCTTCGTCGCGGCGGACGTCGAGGCCGGCCGCGTGGCACTGTGCGGTCAACCACTGGGGGGTCAGCCGGAGTTTGGGGTAGCTGCCGGTCTGAAGGTGCCAGGCGTCGTCGTGGCGGGTGTGCAGCAGGTCGTGGACCATGACGGTGTCCTCGTCGAGGTAGTCGAGGAAGCAGGTGAGGATCCGGTCGGCGGTGCTGCGGACGGGGATGAAACGGTCCGGGCCGTGGAGTTCGCGTGTCAGGTCGCGGTAGGTGGCGACGAAGCTCCCGCCCGGGCGCAGCGCCTTGGCGACGTCCGCGATCAGCTCCTGCACATCCGCCCGGCCGGGCAGGTGCGGCAGGGTGTCGCCCATGCACACGACGGCCGCGACCGAACCCGGAGCGGTCAGTCGGGGCAGGATGCCGCGGATGTCCCCCTGGACGGGACGGACGGCCTGCGCGGCCCCGGAGCGCCCGGCGTGCTCCATGAGTTCGCCGAGGAGTACGGCACTGGTGTCGACCGCAGTCACCGAGGTGAAGCCGAGGCGGGTGAGAGCCAGGGTCTGCGGGCCGGGGCCGCAGCCGAGGTCGACGGCGGCGGCTTTCTCTTCCGGACGGGGAGTCAGTCCCAGCCCGCGGAGGAGTTCGGCCTGTGCCGCTGCCGCTGTCTCGATGTCCCCGCCGAGCATCCAGGTGTAGTGCTCAGCGAGCAGGTGGTCGTAGTGGTCGGCAGCGGTGGTCATGCACGTTCCTTTCGTGAAGTCGGTCGACACGGTTCCGTCGGGGAGTCAGTCCCGCAGGGCCAGCGCGGCGCCCAGGCCGATCAGTCCTACGCCCGACACCCCGGCGAGGCCCTGCCGGAAGCCGGGACGGTGCAGCAGGGCCTCGATGCGGGTGAGGAGCAGGAGCACCAGGACGTACCAGAGCAGGGCCAGGAGCCAGAACAGCCCGGCGAGCACGGTGTGCTCCGCCGTCGGGGTCAGGCCCGGCAGGGTGAACTGGGGGAAGAGCGACAGGTAGAAGGCCGCCACCTTCGGGTTCAGGAGGTTACTGATCAGACCCTGCCGGAAGGCGATGCGTGCGCCGCGTGCCGTGGCCGGGGGTGAGGAAGGGACAGGGCCGTGCGACCGGGCGTCCGCGGCGCCGCTTCGGCGCAGGCGGAAGAAGTCGGCCAGGGCCTGGATGCCGAGGTAGGCGAGATATCCGGCACCCGCGACGCGCAGGGCCGCGTAGCCGAGTTCCGAGGCGGTCAGCAGGGCCGTCAGACCGGCCACCGCAGCGGCCGCCAGCAGCGCGTTCCCCAGCATGATCCCCGCCGCGGTGGCGATGCCCGCACGCCGTCCGGAGCGGGCTGTGTTGGCCAGCAGCAGGGCCAGATCGGGTCCGGGCACCACGATGATGACCAGGGAAACGGCGATGAAACCGGTTAATTCGGACACGGGTTCTTCTTCCAGGGGTGAGCGGATGCGGGCACCTATGCCCCGGCGGGCGGGCCGAGGGTGGCAGCGCCGTTCACCGCCGACTCGCCCGTACGCACCCAGGCGGCGAGATCAGCGAGGTAGACGTTCGCCAGGGCGTCCTCCAGGGCGTCCCCGAGGGCCGCCCGATAGGTGGGTGTCGCCTCCGCGTAACGCTGCCGACCGACCGGCGTGATGCTCGCGGCGACCGCCCGGCCGTCACCGGCCGCGGAAGCCCGCTCCGCCAGCCCCCGGGCCTCCAGTCGGCCGACCAGACGTGTCACCGTGCTGTCCTTCAGCCCGATCCGGTCGGCCAGCTCACCCATGCGCAGGGCGGAGCCGCTGTCGGGGCGGCTCAGCGCGCACAAGGCGCGGTACTCCGACAGCGGCAGGCCGTGCTCGTGCTGCAGAGCCTCGTCCAACTGCTTCTCCACGCGGCCCAGCAACCGCACAGCCATGCACCAGCGCTCGTCCTGTGCGTCGTCGGCGGGACGCCGCGTCTCTTGGGATCTCCGTGTCGCAGCCATCACGCCGGGCACCTTATCTGCTTGCTCAAGCAATAAAAAGAGGGGTGCGGTGCCGGTCCCGCGCCATAGCCCGTCGCCAGGAGGCGACGGGCGGTGCGACGGACCAGCACAGCGTCGCGGAGGGTCTGCTTGCGGTACATCCAGGCCGCGTACAGCTCCTGTCCATCGCCCTGGATGGTCTCAGGGCAGCCGAAGGCGAGGGACTGGTGGTGAGCGTAGGCGGCGGGGATGTCGGGTCTCCCCGCGGAGACCTACGACGTCGTCGTTTCCACAAGGGCATCACGGCGGCCAAGTCCCGGGTGGATGTCGTTCCTCCTTGGCGCACCCGGTGCACCTCGCCGTCAGCGCTCGGGGGTCGCCTGGCGAGCCGCGTAGGCGGCGGGGGTGAGGCCGGTGTGGTGGCGGAAGAAGCGGCCGAAGTTGGCCGCGTCGGTGAAGCCGAGGTGGGCGGCGACCGCGTGGGCGGTCCACCGGGAGTGGCCGAGGAGGCGGCGCGCTTCGAGCAGCCGCCGTTCGTTGATGACCTCCCGTGCTCCCTTGCCGATGGCGGCCTGGGCGGCGCGGCTGAGGGTGCGCACCGAGCAGCCGAGCAACTGGGCGTAGTCGTCGACGCGGTGCAGCTCACGGAAGTGCAGCTCCAGGGCGTCGAGGAATCGTTCGTAGGTGTGGTGGCGCGCCGCGGTGTCGCCGTGGGGCGCGGAGCGGGGGCTGCTGCCTGAGGAGGCGGTTCCGGCGTCGGCCGGAGGGTCCGAGACACCTGGGGAGTGAGCGAGGCGCAGGAGCAGCGCTTCGAGGAGGCTGCGCCGCAGGGCGTGGTGGGCCGCGAGCGGGCGGCGTCCCAGCGCGCGGTGTTCGTCGAGGAGCTGGAGCGCGGTCTGTTCCAGCCAGGGCGCGTCGTCGGAGTGGGGGGTCAGGACGGCGGGAGCGTCGTGTGAGGTGAGGGGAGCCAGCTCGCGGGCGGTGTCGGGCCGGAGCACGTCCGGCTCGAACAGGACGAACGGGCCGCGGGCGGTGCTGGGGTCGTGCCAGCACTGGGCGTGCCCGGGGCGCACCCACAGCCACTGGCCGGGGGCGACGGTGCGCGTGACGTGGTCGACGTCGTGCCGCAGTACACCCTCGGTGACCAGGATCAGGTAGTGGAAGGTGGCCCGGCCCGGACGGGGCGGGTTCCACGGCCAGTCGTCGTGGTGGGCGTGGAAGTCCTCGACGGTGGTCACTTCCAGGCCGTACGGCGTACCGACTGGGGGCTGGAAGCCGTACAGCGGGACGGAAGCGGGCTCGGCCCCCGCGATGAAGAGCGGCCGCGAGGAGGAGACGGTGGAGGAGGGCCGTCCCGATCGCTGAGGGTGTCGCCTGTCGACCATGATGTGTCCGCAGCTTACCGTCCGAATTGCGGACCTGGGAGAAAGGATGGGGAGCGGGGCGCGCGCGTGTGCGTGCCGCCGGCCCCGTTCAGCGCCGCACCCACGCACAGCCATTAGAAGGCGCATACAGTCGCATCTCGCCCAATATTCGCCGTGGCGAGGTGCGCGGCGCCTCCAAACACCTCCAGCGAAAGGAAAAGGTCTCCGCACGTGACTGTCACCGGCAACGAGCTTCCCCGCAGGCTCGGAAATCCTGAGACGGACCGCCGACAGGGGACGGGCGACGTTACTGGGGCGTCGTGGTGATCGGCGTCGAATTCCGCAACGGCTCGGGCAAGTTCGAACCCCACCCTCATCCGGCCGGCCTGAACGACTGCTACCTCCTGGAAAGCACCGCTCTGGACATCATGGCCGCGATCATGGATCCCACGGGCGAGTATGCGGATGACCCTCTGTGCTGGCCGCTGAAGGCGTCCGCCGAAGACGTGACCGTGCTGCCCCCGCACGTGGTCTCGGTCAACGAGCTGGACTTCCACCGCGACGAGGGAATCGCCTACCACCACAAGCTCGTCGAGGCAGGTGTCGACAGCGCGCTGCGTCTCATGCCTGGGCTGTGCCACGGCCCTGACCTGATGTCACCGGCGCAGATGCCGGACGAGTACGCGGCCGCCGTATCGGTGTACGCGGACCCCGCCGCCCGCGTCGCGCCGACCGCGTAACCGTCCGGACTCCAGCGAGGCTCGCACCGGGCGTGCCCACGCTGCCGCCGCATTGCCCCCGCTGCCGTTCGTACTGACCACGCCCGGATACGACCCCACACGCCCTGGCCCGCGCGGGCTCGGGCACTGACATCGATCGAGGAGTTGACGACCATGAACGGAAAGACGCTGCAGAAGGCCGCGGCCGACTGCGCCGAGGAACTGCCCGGTGCCGGCCTGGAACATCCCTTCGGCCCCGACTGGGAGGTCTTCAAGGTGCGCGGCAAGGTCTTCATGCTGATGACCGAGGTTCCTGGACGCCCCGTCGTGATCCTCAAGTCGGACCCGGCCGAGGCCCAGGCGCTGCGCGAGCAGAACGCGAACATCACCCCCGGCTACCACATGAACAAGAAGCACTGGATCACGGTCGAAGGTGGGGACGCGATCGACAAGGAGCTTGTCAGGGAACTCGTGACGGAGTCCTACCTTCTCGTGGTCGGCCGGCTCCCCAAGGCCCAGCAGCCCGTCGACCCGCACACCTACGGCCGCGGCGCCTGACCCGCGTCATGTCCCTCAGCGGCGAGCAGCTCCAGGACACCGCGCGCGACACGGCCCTCGCGCTGCCCGGGGTCAGCCACGGGCGCCCGTTCACCGAGCAGTTGGACGTCTACAAGGTGGCGGGCAAGGTCTTCCTGATCGTCACCGACGACCCGGACGAACGCATCGTCACCGTCAAGGCGCAACCCGAGTACGGGCGCCTGCTGCAAGGCGAACACCCATGGATCACCCGGGGCCGCTACCTCGACAAACGGCACTGGATCTCCGTAGGAGCCGGCCGGGGCGTCACCGCGGATCTGGTCGCCGAACTCGTCGACGACTCCTACCACCTGGTCCTGGAGACGGTTCCGCGCAACCGCCGTCCCGGATGACCACCGACCGACCACGGCCCCACAGACGCACCGACAAGGAACGGACAAGGACCACCCATGCACTCCATGTCGACCGAGGAATGGCACGCCTTCGTCACCCGCGGCGCGCCCACCGGACGATTCGCCACCGTCGGGGCCGACGGCACCCCGAACATCACCCCCGTCTGGTACGTCTTCGACGGCGAGGACTTCCTGTTCACCACGGGCGACACCACGGCCAAGGCCCGCAACCTGCGCCGTGATCCCCGCGCCTCCCTCTGCGTCGCCGACGACGCCCCACCCTTCGCGTATGTCGAAGCGCGCGGCGAGGTGACGCTCAGCGAGGACCTGGGCGAACTCCTCGACGTCGCCACCCGGGCAGGCGCCCGGTACATGGGTGCGGAGCGGGCCGAGGCATTCGGCAGGCGCAATGCCGTCCCCGGCGAACTCGTCGTCCGCCTGCGCCCCGCCAAGGTCATCGCCTACGGCGGCATCACCGACTGATGACGACCCGGCCGCTCACCACGACCGCCTCGCGCGCCTCGCACAAGGACCCGTCCATGAACCACGAAGCACAGAGGCCGTCCCTGCTCGACGAGGACACCGACGCGCAGCGCCCGCCGGCCGACCGGCTGCGGCCGCGCGCCTTGGAGGGCGTCGTCGGACAGGAGCACCTGCTCGCGCCCGACGCCCCCATCGGGCGCATGGTGGAGCAGGGGCGGCTGGTGTCGGCGATCCTGTGGGGGCCGCCCGGAAGCGGGAAGACCACCATGGACCTGGTCGGAGCAGCCTGTGCGATCGGCATCCCCATCACCTACTTCCAGGCCTACGAAGAACTGGCCGGAAGTCTCATCGCGGCGACGGCAGCGCTGTTCTTCCTGTCCTCGAAGATCAAATTCGAGATCAAATTCGGGAAATGAACGCCGTCCGCGAAGCACTTCTCGACCGTCCGGCCGACGAGATCGTCCTGGTGACTGCTTCTGGCAGGTCGGTGAGACGCTGGTCGTCGACCTCTGACCGAGTTTGCGATGCCGGTTTGTTGTGACGCCAGTCGGGCTAAGGGCTGGTCGGCGGGGCGACGACCAACTCGGTGTCCGGGTCGTGGTCGATCTGCGGAGGGCCGGCGACGATCATGGTGGCCCGGGCCCACGGCTGTTCTCGCAACATGAACGGCAGTTCCTCCAGCAGCCAGTTCGCCACGTGCTTCCGCTGCTCGGGGGAGTCACCGTCGCGGACGGCCAACAAGCGCTCCTGCTCATCGAGGTCACCCTGTATCCACACCGAGGCGTCCAACCACGGGGCAAGTTCTTCGCGGATGATGCCGGTGCCCTCGACCCAGATGAAGTCGGCACCGGCGGGGATCGTGATCGATCCGGGCCGGTCGTGGGTGATCCAGGCAGCAGGGCGGAAGTCCACCGCCTCACCCCGGTGCAGGGGTCGCAGGATGTTCTCGACGAGCACGGCGGCCCAGTCGAAGCAGGCATGGTTCCAGGCGATGTCGTCGGTGTGCACGACGGCGGAGTTGGGCACCACCTTGCGTAGCCGCTCGGCCAGGGTCGTCTTGCCGGCGCCGCCCCGGCCGTCGATCGCGATCACCCGCGGACGTCCGGTGACGTCGGGTGATGCATCGCGCAGCTGCCGGACGGCGTCGACCACGGTCACCACCCGCCAGCCAACGGCCTCGGTCTCGCCTGGATGCAGACGCATCGACAACCTGTCTCCGGAGGTGAGGACACGCGCCCGGCCTGCCCGGACGGTCCCCGGTCGCCTGACCTTATCGAGGTCATGGCCGGGAGGCCACGTCGGAGTCGGGCGGCGACACTCTTTCCATTTCGCCGGCTCCCGTATCAACCGCGGGATGGGTGGCGAGTGCCGTGGTGGCTTGAAGGGCTTGGCGTCAGGTCTGGAGACGACAGGGCAGTGCACATCCCTGTCATGGCGCCAGGACTACGTCTCGGCGCGCTTCTCCTACGCTCTCGCGGACGGCACGAAGTACGAGGTGGACTCGTTCCACGTGTAGCCGCGGCTGATGTGTGGCCGGCGGGCGGCGGTGGAAGAACCTACGGGTTCGGGCGGTGAGTCGGGCCTGGTCGCGAGCCGCAACGCACGGCCCGGTCGGTGACGACGGCGGTCCACCGACCGGGGCGTCGTCGTCCCTGCCCGCCCACCAACCACGGCAGCCCGTCCCCATGGCCGTCCGGACCAGGCGGGTGACCAACGGCCCACTGACGGCGCACGCAGGCGCGGGAAACGCTGACGCTGTGCGGTTCCCGATCGACGGGCGAGAACGGCCGCGACAGGAAACCGCCCGCGCTGCAAGGGCCACCACGACCCCCACGTACTGGCCGACGCTCTCTGGAAACCACGCACCGCGCATCCACCACGGCGGCCTGCCGCGACCGGCTTGTTGGTTAGGGTGACGAGGGAAGCTGATCTCGAAGCCATGGCACGGCGCGGTCATGGTCGCTGGGGGTTGGTGGGACACGACCCGGGGGGAGTTCGCGTTGGATCGCCTGGCCGGAGCGGAACCGGAAGTCGGCCCAGCCCAGTTCGTGCCTGACGGGACGCTGCGCACAGCGGACGAGAAGGTGACTCCCGCAGGTCGACCGGACGCGGTGGGCGTGTGACCGGCCGGCCGGCGCCCGCGGTGCTGCCCCCGTCGCTGCGCGCGTGGCTCGGGCTGGTCGCGGTCCTCGCCGCGCTGGTGGTCGTCGTGTTCGGGGTCCTGTACGCCGGTCACAGCGAGGCCGCCGGGGTGGACACATGGATCACCCAGCCGACGGCGGACACCGTGCGGCCGCCGTGGCGGCGCGTCGCTCTGGCCACGGACTTCCTGGCAGAGCCCGCCGGAGCTGCGATGCTGGTCGTGGCCACCGTGGCAGGCTGCCTGCTGCTTCGGCGTCCTCGCGCGGCGGTGTTCATCGTTGCCGGCGCGGCCCTGGCCGTGGGGACGACGACGGTGCTCAAGTCCCTGGTGGGACGCACCATCCACGGCGACGGCAACCTGTCCTATCCGAGCGGGCACACCGCCTTCCTCACCGCGCTCGCTCTCATGGTGGCGCTGCTCGCGGCCGGCCGGCTCGGCCTCGGCAGGACGGCCGGCACGTTACTCGTGATCGCCGCGGCGCTGGCGGCCGGCGCCGCCATGGGCTGGGCGCAGGTCGCCCTGGGCGCGCACTACCCGACCGACGTCCTCGGCGGCTGGTGCACCGCTCTCGCGGTGATACCGGCGACCGCGTGGCTGGTCGACCATATGGCTGACCGGCTGGTCGACCGGATGGCAGACGCCGGTCGGCGGGAGCGCCGCTGACGTTACGTCACTTAGGCGCGTCACCTCACGTCACCTCAGTCACGTCACGCCAAGCGGCGGAACACGGGCTTCACCGGCCGCCCCGCCAGCCAGGGGGTGGGGTCGGCGGCGTCCAGTGCCTTCCGGTACACCGCACATGCCTGGGCCACCGCCTCGACGGTGCGGTCGATGTCGGCGTCGCTGAGCGCGCTGCTCACCACGAACGACGGGGCGAGCACCCCACCAACGAGGAGTTGGCGCAGGAACAGGGTGCGGTACGGCTGCGACGGCTGCCGGTTCTCGTCGAGGGTGCCGTAGACCAGGTTGCTGGCCCGGCCCCGGACGACGATGTGGTCGCCGACGCCCATGCTCGCCGCGGCGTCGCGAACACCGGCGGCCAACCGCTCGCCGAGGGCGTGCAGCCGCGCGGTGACGCCCTCCTCGGTGTAGGTGGTCTGCACGGCCATCGCGGCTGCCAGTGAGTGCGTTTCCGCACCGTGCGTGGTGGACAGCAGGAACACCCGGTCCCGGGAGTGACGCAGTCCGCCCCGCTCCATCAGATCGCGGCGCCCGGCCAGCGCGGAGACGGCGAACCCGTTGCCCAGCGCCTTGCCGAACGTGGAGAGGTCGGGGACGACGCCGTACAGGCCCTGGGCGCCCGCCTCGGACCAGCGGAAGCCGGTGATCATCTCATCGAAGATCAGGACGCAGCCGTGCCGGTCGGCCAGCTCGCGCAGGCCGGCGAGGTACCCGGGCGGCGGCTCGGTGTGGGTGGCGGGTTCGAGGATCAGGCAGGCGATCTCGTCCTGGTGGCGGGTGAGCAGCTCCTCGGTGGCGGCCAAGTCGCCGTAGGGGAACGACACGGTGAGGTCGGTGGTCGCGGCCGGGATGCCGGCGGACATCGGCGTGGTGCCGATGAACCAGTCGTCGACGGAGAAGAACGGATGGTCGGCGCACAGGGCCACCCGCGGGCGCCCGGTGGCGGCGCGGGCGAGGCGCACCGCGGCGGTGGTGGCGTCGGAGCCGTTCTTCGCGAACTTCACCATCTCGGCGGTCGGCACCGTGGCCAGGAAGCGTTCCGCGGCCTCTACCTCCACGATGGACGGCCGGACGAAGTTGCTACCGCGGTCGAGTTCCCGCCGCACCGCTTCGATCACGCGTGGGTGGGCGTGGCCGAGGCTGACCGACCGCAGGCCGGAGCCGTACTCGATGTAGCGGTTGCCGTCGATGTCCCACACGTGGGCACCGTGGCCGTGGCTGATGACCGGGGCCAGGTTCTCGGGGTACTGGTCGTCGCCCTTGGCGTAGGTGTGCGCGCCCCCGGGGATCATGGCGTGCAGCCGCTCGTTCGCCGTCCGCGACCGGGGCAGTTGGAACTCTTCGGTGTCCACGCCGACCTCAACTCTCTTTCTGCTGCAGGACCTCGGCGAGGCTCGTCGCCTCCCGGTCCCGCTGGGACATCGATGTGACCGGCAGCGGCCAGGGAATGGCGAGCTCCGGGTCGTCGAAGGCGATCGTCACGTCCTCGGCCGGATCGTGCGGGCGGTCGATCCGGTACGAGGTGTCAGCGGTCTCGGTCAGCGCCTGGAAGCCGTGCGCGCAGCCCGCCGGGATGTACAGGGTCGCCTGCGTCTCGTCGGACAGCTCGAAGAAGGCCCGGTCGCGGTACGTCGGCGAGTCCGTCCGCAGGTCCACGACGACGTCGAAGATCCTCCCGTGCGAGCACCGCACCAGCTTGGCCTCACCGGCGCCGGAGCGCAGGTGCAGGCCGCGCAGCACGCCCCGGGCCGAGCGGGACACACTGTCCTGGACGAAGGCGCTCGGGTCGAGGCCCACGGAGCGGACCACGTCGGCGTCGAAGGTGCGGCAGAAGAAGCCCCGCTCGTCGGCGTACGGCGTCGGCTCGAACAGGTACGCGCCGGCGATCTCCGGGACTTCGGTCGCTTTCATGGAGCCTCCTGCCGAGCGTGGGCGTGGGTCTGGGCGTGGTCGGTCCCCGGGAAGAGGGCCGCGGTCAGGGCGGTGAACTGGTCCTCAAGGCGCCGGGCGGCGGCCAGGTTCCGCTCGGTGAGGGTCCGTCGCAGCTCCGCCGACCGCTGCTCCAACGCCCGGAACTGCTCCAGCAGCCGGTCGGCGTCGACCTCGCGAGCCGGGTGGCAGTACGCGCCGAGACCCATCCGGTCCATGAGCGCGTCGCTCTTCGCCGCATAGCTGAGTGCGAGCGTCGGTGTGCCGGCCTTCAGCGCGCAGACCAGGTTGTGGTACCGGGTCGCCACCACGGTGTCGGCAGCCGCCGTCTCCTTCATCAGGTCGGCCAGCGAGGCCGCCTCGGCGGCGGTGACCAGCGGGGAGTCCACCGCGTCGAGGATCGCGGCGACCACCGGAGCATCGCACGCGTCGCCGGTGAGCAGCCGGACCGGCCTGCCGTCCTTCACCAGCGCGCGGACGAAGCGGGTCGTCCCGTCGAGGTAGCGCCGGTGGATCTCCTCGGCCCGGGCACGGTCGTCGTCGCCGCCGTGGAAGGCCATGACGCCGACGCAGACCGGGCCCGGCGGGCTCAGGACGTGTTCTGTGGGCGTGCTCGCCCGCGGCGTCGGCAGGGCGAAGGCGAGGTCCGGATAGACCTCGTCACGCGTGGTGTCCACGCCCATCGCCCGCATCGCCTCGCGGGACTGGGTGTCCCGGTACGACCGGTACGTGGCCAGCCGCGCCGACCAGCGCACCAGGGCCCGGGTCGGCCGGTTGCCGATCGCGGCGGCGCCGACGCCGACCAGCGCGACGCGGGTGCCGAACAGCCGGCCGGTCGCGCAGAGCAGGAACAGCGAGTACGGGAAGCCCCACGGCCGCAGCGGCAGCGTGGCCTCCAGGACGCCCATGCCCGGCACGATCACCACGTCGTGCCGGCGCACCCAGGCGGCGGTGCGGACGGCGTCGACGAGTTTGCCCAGGCCCTTCGCCGCGATCGTGCCCGCACGCGATGCGGTCCGGTACTCCCCGCGGTACCAGTGCAGCCGCGTCGCGGGGATCCCGTACCGGGCCGAGACGACCTCGGGTCCGCCGCACAGCGCGTCCACGACCGCCTCCGGGTGCTCGGCGCGGAGGTACCCGAGCACGGCCTGGAGCGACCCGTCGTTGCCGAGGTTGCCGGAGCCGAGGAGGCCGAACACCCCCACCCGCACCGAGGTCATGCCCGCCTCCCCTCACGGCCGGCGACGAGGGCGTCGACGGCGGCAGTGTGCCGTCCCGGGTCGACCGGGGCCCGGTCCTCGACCCGCTCGCCGGCGCCCGGCCGGGCCCGGCTGGTCATCCACGCGGCCAGATGGCGGTAGCACGCGCGCCGTTCGGCCGGGGACAACGGCGCCCGCCGGATCGCCGAGGCGAAGCCCCAGACGTACTCGGCGAGCAGCCGGGGCGTCGGGTGCAGCGGGCCGGCCCGGCGCGGGTCCAGGTTGACGCACCGGGACCGCTTGGACGGGTTCGCCCGCTCGGCGCGGGCGGGGTGGTCGCGGCGGAAGTACAGCAGCTCCGGCACCTGGTGGAAGGGCCCGTGCAGGGCGATCTCGGCGACGAACGTGCGGTCCGCGTGGTGGTAGCTGTCGTGCGGCTTCACCCGGCGCAGCACGTCGGCCCGCATCACCCCGTAGAAGTCGTCGCCGCCGGGCTCGAACAGCATGCTGCGGAAGCGCTCCGGTGCGTGCGGCGAGGCGGTGGCGAGCGTGTACTCGTACGGGACCTTCACCCGGCCGTCCTCGTCGATGACCGCCTGATCGGCGTGCGCGAGGATCACGTCGGGCCGCTCGTCCAGCGCCTGAACGCAGCGCCGCAGCAGGTCGCGGGCGTAGAGGTCGTCGTGCGAGGCCCACTTGAACAGCTCGCCGCGGCACTCGGTGAACACATGGTTGTGGTTCGGCGCGGCGCCGATGTTCCGCGACAGGCGGATGTACCGGATGCGTGAGTCCCGGGCCGCGTACTCGCGGCAGATGTCCCGGGTCCCGTCGGTCGAGGCGTTGTCGGAGATGACCAGCTCGAAGTCCTCGTAGGTCTGGCCGAGCAGGGCGTCGAGCGACTCGGCGAGGTACTGCTCGCCGTTGTACACGGGCAGGCCGATGCTCAGCCTGGGTCGGGCGGTCATGAGGTCCTCACTTCGGGGATGGGGTTTTGACGGTGCTCGCGCAGGGCGGTCCGCAGGTGCAGCCACCACACGGCCGAGCCGCAGGCGGTCGCTGCGGCGACGCCCCAGGCCGAGCCGGCCGTGCCGGCCGCGACCGCCCCGCCGAGCCCGCCGCCGACATAGCAGGTGGAGGCGAGCAACTGGGCGCGCAGGCTGCGCCGGGCCGCGCCGAGCGCGCGCAGCCCGGCCGCCGCGCCGGTGCCGAGGCCCGCGCCCGCGACGCCGAGCGTGACCGGCACGATGAGTTCCGAGGCGGCGTGCCAGACGCCTCCCAGGACGAGTTCGCCGACCCGGTCCGGCACCAGCAGCAGCGCGCCACCCCAGAGCAGCGCGGCGACGGCCTGTCCGCCGCCCAGCAGGAGGCAGAACGGGCCGAGGCGGTGCGGGGCCCGCCGCAGCACCCGTGCCGCCTCCGCGACGGTGACCAGTGACAGCCCCATCAGCACTGCGAGGAACGGGCCGAGCAGGAGCTCGGCTCCCCGGATCACACCCACCGCGCTGACTCCGACGATCGCGCCGAGCCCGTAGGCCCGCAGCTGGCTCGCGCCGCTGACGCCGACGTTCTCGACCAGGTACCGGTAGCCGAGGTCGCGGTGCGCGCGCAGCCACGCGCGGGCTCCGCTCGTCCGGGGCCGGATGCCGGACTGGAAGCAGCCGTACACGGCGGCCACCGCGGCGGATGAGCCCCAGGCGAGCACGAAAGCGGCCACGCTGCCCACGCGGGCCGCCACCACCATGGCGGGGACGAGCGCGACGCCCCACACGAGGTCGTTGACGAACGCCTTCCGCCCGGCGCCGGCGGCGAAGAACGCGAACCGCCACGCGTCCTGCAGCAGCAGCCCCGGCAGGACGACGCCGAGGCAGGCGAACGCGGGCCCCACACGGCCGCCGACGCCGACGCCGGCCACCAGACACGCCGCGCCGAGGGCGGCACCGACGCCGAGCGCGGTACCCGACGACCGGGCCACCGCCCCGCGCCAGGCCGTGTCCGGCACGCCGCTGAAGCGCACCATGAGCGGGTCGGTGGCCAGCCCGCGGGAGACGTTGAGCACCACGCCGTAGGTCACCCAGGCCAGGCTGAACACGCCGAACGCGGCCAGCCCGAGCGAGCGTGCCACGTAGATCCCCACCGCGAAGTTGGTCATGCTGGAGGCCGCCTGGTCGGCCAGTCCCCAGGACAGCCGGCCGAGGACGGCCCGCCTGGCGGCCGCCGTGGCCGGCCTCGTCTTCTCCCCCTCGGTGGTCATCGGCGTCATGCCTTGATCAGCCCGGCGCCGTGCAGGGCGTCGGCCGCGACCGCGACGGTGTCGAACGGCAACCCGGACCGCTCGGCGACGTCCAGCAGACTGTGCTCGCCGTCGGAGAGGCTGAGCACCCAGAGCATGGCCATCTGGGTTTGCTTGGTGTCGCTGCGGCCGCCGAGCGCGTCGTACAACCCGCGTCGGCCCAACTGCGGTTCGCCGTACGGGCTGAGGTTGACGTACTGGCGGTTGCGGTCGAGGACGGCGAACGCCTCGCGGCAGACGGCGAGCGTGTCCGTCATCGCCTCCGGGGAGACGAAGTCCAGGTTGTCCGCCGAGGTGTGGTACTCGGGGTAGCCGGCGTACGGGGTCCGGCTGAGCGAGCCCACGCCGAGATCGAACCCGGGCGAGCAGAACTGCCGCTCGTCGTACCCGTACGGAGTGAACTCGGTGACGCGGTGCGGGCGTTCGGAGGCGGTCAGCACGTGCCGCATCACCCGGTCGATCTCCGCGTCGCCGCGTCTGCTCTGCTTGTACGTCAGGTGCCCGGAGTCACCGGCGCAGGCCAGCACCAGGCCGTGCTTGACCCTTCCCCCAGCTCTCGGCTCCTCCCCCAGCCTTCGGCCGGGAGGGGCCCCCAGAGCAGGGGATGCCCCATTCACCCGCTCAGCGTTGCGGGCGAGCCAGGTGATCGCCCCGATGGTGCCGGGCGCGAAGATGAACCGGTAGGTGTAGTACGGCGTTCGCCGGGCCAGCGCCCGGGCCAGGAACGTCGCCACCGCGATGCCTGCCAGGTTGTCGTTGGCCAGCGACGGGTGGCAGACGTGGCAGGAGACGATCACTTCGTCAGGGACCTGCCCGGGGACCACGTGCTCGGCGTAGGTGAGATGGCCGTCGGCGAGGGTGGAGTCGATGCGGACCTCGTACTCGCCGTCCGGCATCGCGTCCAGGGTGTCCTGGGCCAGGCAGAATCCCCAGTCCGGCTTGTAGTAGCTGGTGCGGTACGGCACCCAGCTCGGGTGGTCCGGCAGGGTGTGCAGGTGTTCCCGCAGTTCGGCCAGCGGCATGGTGGCCGACACCGGCACGCTGTAGCCGAGTACGTGGAGGCTGGACGCGGCGAAGTCGACGATCCGGTGGCCGGTGGTGTCGGCGATGTACGCGTCGCGGATGTTCCACTCCTGCGGCACGGTCCAGTCGAGCACCTGCGTGCCGGTCGGCACCTCGTGCGTCTGGAGCGGGATGTACTCCCCGACGATGTCCAAGGTGGCGCGCACACCGTCGCCGGTGATGCTCCGGCACAGCGGATACAGCCGCTCCACCAGCGCGTACATCTCCTGGCCGATCTCGGTCACGGGCGCCACCGCAGGGTGTCGTCGACGGCGCCGGCGTCGGATGCCGCGCGCAGCACGGCCAGCCGGGTGAAGCGTCGCTCGAAGTCCTCCCGGGTCAGCCCGTGTTCCCGGTAGGCGTCGGCGAGTTCGAGCGCGCCCTGCTTCACCGTCCACTCGCAGTCGAAGCCGGGTATCGCGGTGCGGAACCGGGAGAAGTCCACCCGGTACGACCGCGGATCGGCCCCGGTCTCCCCGGTGATCACGACCTTCGCGCCGGACACCGCCTCGGCGACCTGCTCGGCGATCTCGGCGACCGTGACGTTGTTGATCTCGCTGCCGATGTTGAACGCCCGGTCGTGCACGGCTTCGCGCGGCGCGGTCAGTGCGGCCGTGAAGGCCCGGGCGATGTCGGCGGCGTGCACCAGCGGGCGCCAGGGAGTGCCGTCGGAGAGCACCAGCACCTCGCCGGACAGGAGCGCGTGACCCACCAGGTTGTTCAGCACGATGTCGGCGCGCAGCCGGGGTGAGTAGCCGAAGGCGGTGGCGTTGCGCATGAACACGGGGGTGAAGTCGCCGTCGGACAGCGCGTGCAGGTCGTCCTCGACCCGCACCTTGGACTCCGCGTACGGCGTCACCGGGCGCAGCGGGGCGTTCTCGGTCACCAGGTCGTCGCCGCCGGCGGCGCCGTAGACCGAGCAGGTCGACGCGTACAGGAAGCGCCCCACTCCGGCGTCGCGGGCCAGCCGGGCCAGCCGTACGGACGCGTGGTGGTTGATGTCGTAGGTGAGCTCCGGCGCCAGCGATCCCAGCGGGTCGTTGGACAGGGCGGCCAGGTGGATCACGGCGTCCACCCCGGCCACGTGGTCGGCCGTGACGTCGCGCAGGTCCACCCGATGCCCCTGCGGGTCGGCGGGCGGCGGGCCGAGGACGCAGTCGGCGAACAGGCCGGCGTCGAGGCCGACGACCTCGTGTCCGGCGGCCGCGAGGACCGGGGCCATCACGGTGCCCAGGTAGCCCTGGTGTCCGGTCAGCAGTACGCGCATGGTTCAACCCCCCAGGTTGAGCGTGAGTTTGGTGGCGGTGAACGCCTCGGCGTAGCGCGCGTGGCATTCGATGCCGCGGATCCGGGCCAGGCCGAGGAAGGCCTCCCGGTCGTACCAGGGCCGGTGGCGCTGCGAGGGGTAGTGCTCCTGCAGCAGCCGCACCTTCCGTTCGGCGATCTCCGGCGACAGCGGCTGGTACGCCGCCGGACGGCTGAGATCGCCGTCCCACTTGACGATCTCGTAGCCGAGGACCAGGTGGTCGCGGAACGCGGTGGGTATCAACTGCGCCAGGCCGCGGTGATCCTGGTGCGCGTCGTCGGTGCGCGGGGCCAGGATCAGATCCGGCTCGGTCTGCCCGCGCAGTTCCTCGACCGCGGCCTTGGCCTCCTCCCAGTGCACGGGCAGCCGGCCGTCCGGCAGCTTGTGCACGGTCAGCCGCAGTTCGGCGCCCGGGCAGAAGGCGGCGAGCGCGGCCTGCTCCTCCTGCTCCCGCTCACTTCCGCCGCCGGAGAGCACGAGCGCGTCGACGCGGATACCCGGGCGCGCACGGCACAGCGTCAGCAGCGTGCCGCCGGCGCCGATGGCGATGTCGTCGCAGTGCGCTCCCACCGCCACGATCCGGTCCAGGTGCCCGGCCCCGAGCCGGATCACGCGCTCACCCCCGCGCCGTCCCGTTCCCACACGGCCCACGGGCGGTCGCCCCGGGCGTAGGCGTCGTCGAGCGCGGCCCGCTCCTTGACGGTGTCGGTCGGCTTCCAGAAGCCGCGGTGCTGATGCGCCACCAGCCGTCCGCGCTTGGCCAGTTGGGCGCATCCGTCGGCGACCAGGTCCCCGTTCTCCGGGATGTGGTCGAAGACCTCCTGGCGGAGCACGAAGTAGCCGCCGTTCTCCCACAGCGGCAGTTCGCTCACCGCGGTGATGCCCCCCACCAGGCCGTCCTCGCCCAGGTCCACGCAGTGGAACGAGGACTGCGGCGGCACCACCATCATCGACGCACCGGCGTCGCGCCGGGCGAACCGGTCGATCATCTCCGGCAGCGGGGCGTCGGTGAGCACGTCGGCGTAGTTGGCGAGGAACATCTCGTCGCCGTCCAGGTGGTGGCGCACCCGGCGCAGCCGCTCCCCGATCGGTGACTCGATGCCGGTCTGCGCGAACGTGATCGTCCAGTCGGCGATGTCGGTGGACAGCAGCTCGGTCCGCCCGCCCCGCAGCACGAAGTCGTTGGACGTGGTCTCCTCGTAGTTGAGGAAGAAGTCCTTGATGTGGTGGGCCCCGTACCCGAGACACAGGATGAACTCCGTGTGCCCGAAGTGCGCGTAGTAGCGCATGACGTGCCAGATCAGCGGCCTGGGGCCGACCATCGCCATCGGCTTGGGCACGTCGTCCGCGGCACCGCTCCGCATCCGCATCCCGTAACCGCCGCAGAACAGAACGACCTTCATGCCTTGACCTCGACAATGCTCAGTTCCGGGATGGGAATGACCAGCCGGCCGCCCCAGTCGTGCACGAAGGACAGTTGCTCGACGAGTTCGTCCCGCAGGTTCCACGGCAGGACGAGGACGTAGTCCGGTCTGTCGGCGGCTATCTGCTCGGGCGGCAGGATCGGGATGCGGGTGCCCGGGGTGAACCTGCCGTGCTTGTAGGGGTTGCGGTCGACCGTGTACGGGAGCAGGTCGGGCCGGATGCCGCAGTGGTTGAGCAGGGTGTTGCCCTTGCCGGGGGCGCCGTAGCCGACGACCGTCTCGCCTCGCTCGGCCGCCTCGATGAGGAACCGCAGCAGGTCCCGGCGCACCTTGGCCACCCGGGTGGAGAACTCGGTGTACCCGGACAGCTCCTGCAGCCCGGCGGCCTTCTCCCGGTCCAGCACGTCGGCCACCCGTCGGCTCGGCTCGCCGGCCACCTCGGCCGGCCGGGCCCACAGCCGGACGGAGCCTCCGTGTGTGGGCAGCAACTCGACGTCCACGAGCGCGAGTCCACCGCTCGCCAGGGCCCGGATCGCGGCGGCGACCGTGTAGTACTGGAAGTGCTCGTGGTAGATCGTGTCGTACTGGTTCTCCTCGATCAGGGTCAACAGGTGCTGCACCTCGATGGAGACCCAGCCGTCGTCGGCGACCAGGGCGCGCAGCCCCTGGGTGAACCCGACCACGTCGGGGATGTGCGCGTACACGTTGTTGGCCACGACCAGGTCCGCCGGGCCGTGTTCGGCGCGGACGGCGGCGCCGGTGGCCGGGTCCAGGAACTCCGTGAGCGTGGGCACGCCCGCCTCGCGTGCCGCGGCACCGACGTTCACCGACGGCTCGATGCCGAGGCAGCGGATCCCCTGGCCCACGACGTGCTTCAGCAGGTATCCGTCGTTGCTCGCGACCTCGACCACGAAGGCGTCGGGGCCGAGAGCGAGGCGCTGTACGGCGTCGGCGACGAACGTGCGCGCGTGCTCCACCCAGGAGGTGGAGTACGAGGAGAAGTACGCGTATTCCTTGAACGTCTCCTCCGGCGTGATCAGCGGCGGGATCTGCGCGAGCCAGCAGTCGGTGCAGACCCGCAGGTGCAGCGGGTACGCAGGCTCCGGCTGGTCCAGTCGGTCCGCGGCGAGAAAGCTCTCGCATGGTGGTGTCGCCCCGAGATCGACGACGCTCGCCAGCGCCGCCGAGCCGCAGAGTCGGCATCGTGTCATCTATTGCCCCCCATTGTTTTCGTCCGCCCCGCGATCGCGGTGCGGTACCCCTCCACCAGTCGCTCCAGCCCGACGGCCGGGCTGAAGTCCTGCTCGTAACGGCGCCGGGCCGCCTCACCCATCTCCCGGTTGCGGGCCGGTTCGGCCGTGATCCGGCGTAGGCAGGACGCGAGCGAGGCGGGCTCGCCCGGCCGGTGCAGCAGCCCGGTCACGCCGTCCTCGACGAGTTCGACGAAGGCGCCGTGACCGGCCGCGACGGTCGGGACCCCTGCCGCCATCGCCTCCACGACCACCAGGCCGAACGCCTCCAGCCACGTCGAGGGAGCCACCACGGCGACCGACCGCGCGATGGCCTGCCTGCACTGCGCCGGGCCCAACAGGCCGATGTAGCGCACGTCGTCCCGGCCCGCCGCCCAGGCGGTCACCTCCCGTTCCAGTGGCCCCGCGCCGGCGATCACGAGCGGTACGCCGACCCCGCCGCTCGCGGCGATCTCGTCCCACGCGGTCATGAGCAGCCGTACACCCTTGGCCTCCGCGAGCCGGCCGAGGTAGAGCACGTGCTCGCCGGCGCCTGCCCGACGGGCGCCCGGCTCCGGCACGAAGTTGTGCTTCACCGCCAGCCGCTCGGCCGGCATGCCGGACCGCACCAGGACGTCGCGCTGTGCCGCGGAGATGCAGAAGAACCGCTCCACGCCGGACCACCACCGCCGCCGGTTGACCGACAGGCTGACCGCGAGCGGAACCGTCGCCAGTCGGGAACTCCGGTAGCAGCCGTGCCGGACGGCGGGCAGCGGGGCCGCCCCGACGCACTCGGTGCACGGTCGGCCGTCCCGCTGAAGCGTGCCGGGCGGGCAGACCTGGGTGTAGTTGTGCAGCGTGGCGACGGCGGGCACGCCGGCGTCGGCGCAGGCGGCCAGCACCGCGGGCGACAGGAGCGGGAAGACGTTGTGGACGTGGACCACGTCCGGTCGCTCGGTGCGAAGCCGGGCGGCGAGTTCCGCGCGGACCGCCGGGTTCCACGGCACCAGGAGCGGCACCGCGGCCTTGGCCAGGAGGGACCGGGCGGCGATGTCGTCACTGCGCCGCTCGAACACCTCGACCCGGTGGCCGGCCCCGCGCAGCAGCTCCACCTCCTGGTCGACGACCTTGTTCTCCCCGCTCGGCTGCGCCGAGGCGTAGCGGTTGTGCACCACGAGGACGTGCATGCTCAGGTCACCTCCGCTCTCCGGGCCGGCCCGGGATGCGTGGTCGAGGGATTCCGGGCGTCGGGAGGAGCGGCCGGGGCAGGTGCCGCGAGGAGCGAGGCGGCAACGGCCAGGTGCAGCAGATACGGTGAGGCGTCGCCGAGGCCGGCCTCGGTGTACGACGCGATCGCGCAGTAGCTGATCAGGAAGATGGCGCAGGCCCTCGACAGCGACGGTGGCCTCAGCAACGCGACGCCGCCCAGAGCGATGAGGATCGCCGCCACCAGGGCGACCCCGGTCAGACCCTGCTCGTGGTAGGCGGCCAGCCAGCTGTTGTCGATCGGCAGCCCGCCGAACGACTTGTCGCCCAGGCCCACGCCGAACACTTGGTTCGCGGTCGTCCGGGGCGCCGCCAGCAGGGCGTCCCAGACCTTGGCCCGGCCGGTGAGGCTGGTGAAGTGCTCCTGGCTCTGTCCGCGCAGGAACCAGGCCTGGAGCGCGGAGCCGAACCCCACCGCGGCCACCGCGGCGCACAGCACCGCGCAGGTGAAGAACCGGCGGGCCGCGGCGCTGGTCAGGACGAGCGAGCCGATCGCCAGCGTCAGTCCGATGAGCAGGCCCAGCGTGGCCGTCCGGGTGTGGGTCAGCGCGAGCAGGACGAGTGACGGCACGATGACCACCGCCGCGCTGCCCCTGTCGGTCCGGCGGCCCAGTACGAGCAGCACGGTGAGCCCGATGATCACCGCCGCGTACTGTCCGATCTGCGGCGGGGTGAGCGGCCACAACGCGCCGACCAGCCGCCCGCCGTAGAGCTCGGGCAGGGCCGCGCCCGGTGAGATGACCAGGCCGACGGCCACCGACCCGAGCACCGCGAAGTACATCCGGATGTGGTGCCGGACGAACGTCAGGCCGCCGTCCCACCAGCGGCTGAGCAGCCAGAGCGTGCCGACGAAGAGAGCCAGCCGGGCGCAGCGGAACAGCGCGCCGAACCCGGACTCCAGGTGCGCGCTGGAGATCACGCTCGGCACCAGCAGCAGGGTGAGCAGGAACATGAAGGCGCCGGCTCGGATGCGCAGCCGGAGATTCACCGCGAGGGCCAGTGCGAACGCTGCGACCAGCGCACCCATGGTGACCATCTGGATGAGGGAGCGGGGCAGCGGGATGATGGTCTTCGCCCCGGCGGAGCCGAGCGTGTTGAGGATCAGCAGCCCCCAGACGATGCCGACGATCCTCGGTGTGCCGGCCGGACGCGGTTCGGCGCCGGGCTGCGTGTCCGCCGTGGCCGGTCCGCCCGGCAGCCCACCGCGCCACAGGTCCCCGCCCATCTCAGCCACCGGCCCGTGGGGCGAGGGTGCTGCCCGCGTCCTGCTGGTACTGCGTGCCCTGCCACTGCCCGAAGTCGAGCACCCGGCTCGGGTCGTGGGCGACGAACTTCCACGGTCCGAGGTAGACGTTGTCGTGCCAGCGGTTGCCCTGCTTGTGGGTGATCGCCTCAGCCACCTTCTCGCCCTGGTACGGCGACCAGTCCGGATAGGTGCCGTAGTTGGCCAGCACCGCCATGCGGTCGCACTTCACGGTGCACTTGACGACGGACTTGTCCAGCACGAAGCGGTTGCCGTGGATGTCCACCCGTTGGGTCTTCCACCGGCAGTCGGCGTAGAGCGGTGGCTCGGCGATCGCCGGCTTCGCGCAGCGGTCGGTGTCCCGCACCAGCAAAGTGCAGTCACCGGACGAGGTGTTGGCCGGGCTGTTGCAGAACCGGTCGGCGTTTTCCCACAGGGTGATCCCGGACCAGTTGTTCTCCAGCACGTTCCGGTAGATCTCGATCTTGTCCGTGCGGGCTCGGATCCGTGGTTCGCCGCCGGACTCGGACAGGTAGACCGTCGCGAACGGGAAGGTGTCGCCGCGGTCGGCTTCCCTGCGGCCCTCGACCCAGTTGTTCCGCCGGATCGTGTTGTTCCGGATGACGGCGTTGTAGCTGGTCTCGTAGATCAGCGCGGCACCGTCGTTGGCCTCGACCACGTTGTTCTCGATGCGGAAGTCGTTGTTGTTGGTGTCCGCCCACAACCCCGTTCCGCGGTTGTGGTGCACCCAGTTGCCGCGCACGTCGGCGCCGTCGACGGCCCAGAACTTCACGCCCCCGGTGCAGCCGCAGCCCTTCCGCCGCCGCTCCCAGTCGCCGGTGTTGTTGCCCACGATCTCGTTGCCCTCGACCACCAGACCGCTGAGACGGCCTTCGGCCTTGTACGCGTTCATGCCGTACTGACCGTTGCCGCGCAGGCAACAGGCGCGGACCCGCTGGCGGGCACCGGCCATCAGCCCGGCGCCGGAGTTGTACTGGATCGTCGCGTGCTCGATCACCCACCCGTCGGCCGAGTCATGATTGACCACGCCCTCGTCGTGCGGCGCGACGAAACGCTGCACGGTCAGGTGGCGGATGGTGACGTCGCGGGCGGTGCCGCCGAACGCGTACTGGTTCGTCTTCCGGCCGTCGAGCACCGCGCCCGGCGCGCCGAGGTAGCGGTTCCCCTCCTTGGGGACGACCTGGGCGTAGCGGTCCGGGTCGAGCCTGTGCTTGCCCGGTCGAAGCCAGAACGTGGTGTTCGGGGGGTTGTTCTTGGTCTTCGCTACCAGGTCACCGACCACCGCGGGGTCGACCGTCACCGCGCCCGCCGGCGCCTTCGCCGGCCCGGCCGCGGGCTTGGCGCACACCCGCGCCACGGGCGTGGACGACGGCGCTGCGGTCGGCCTGGCCCGGGCGCCCGGCGTGCTCGTGTTCGTGCTCTCACAGCCGGTCGCCGCCGCCAGGGCCAGCGCCAGCGGTGCCGCCGCCCACGCCCAGTGCCGCCTCCTGATCCCCACGCGCCCCCCTAGCCGCGGAACCTGAGCACGGTGGTGAAGCCCTCCGCGCCCTCGGCGAAGCCGGTGCCGACCAGCGTGGTGCTGGGTTCCCTGCGCCCGAATCCGGCGGAGTACCAGCCCAGCGGCGGGTCGGTCTCGCCGCGATGCGCCCGCCAGGACAACTGCCCGGGCAAATCGAGCACCGCGGAGCGCCCCTCGCCGTCCCGGATCCAGGTGAGCACGGCCCGGTTCCCCACCAGGTCCGCGGCGATCGCCGGGCCGAGGTGGAACGCCAGGCGTACGTCCCGGCTCGGGCCGCGCACCTCGTCGACCACCCTCAGCTCCTGGCTCGCGGCCGTCAGCTCCACCCGGCGGCGGTGCACGGAGCGCTGGTAACCGTCGTGCTCGGCACACCAGTGGGCCACCCCCTCGCCGGAGGTGTCCGCGGTCAGGACGCGGCTCCTGGCATGCCGGATCCACAGGAACGGGCCGCCGGAGACGGACTGGTCGGTGCCGTCCAGCTGCAGGGTGTTGTGGCCGAGGGTCGACCGGAAGTACTGCCGCCACTCGGGCTGCCCGTGGTAGCAGAACGTCCCCGGGTCGGCGAGCACGTCGACCCCGTCGTGCCGGACCTCCACGGACAGCGCGTCCGCGTGGGCGTGCGCGGCGATGGACAGGAAGCCGTGCGGACCACCGTCGCAGCGGCACCAGATCTCTCCCGGACCACGCAGGATGGTCATGCCCGCGTCGGCGAAGTGGGCCGGCCGGGTTGCCGGACGAATCACGGACAGTTCAGCGGGCTTGATGAGCGCGGCCAGCAGCGGGGTGCGCACATCGGTGCCGGTCACCGTCGGCCACCAGGCCAGCCGGCCGAACACGGCGTCCCCGGTGGCCAGCAGCGAGGCCCAGCGGTCGGTGCCCGCGCCGTCCACGACCAGACCGTGCCCGTCGTCCGCGTCCCCCTGGCGCGGCGGCCGTAGGCGGCTGTCCACGACGGCCGCGAGCGTGTCGGTCATCCGCAGCAGCACCGTCCGGATCGACGCGGGGACCGGCACCCCTGCGGCATCCGCCTCGGCCACGGCGGCCAGGCCGAGTTCCAGCACCAGTCCGTGATACTCGGTGGCCAGCTCGCGGTTGAGACCGGAGTCGAAGGTGTTGCTGCGCAGATGCCGCTCCAGCGACCGCAGCGCGTCGGCTCGCCAACGCTCCGAGGAGGGGAACCACCCGAACGCGCAGGCCGCTGCGAACTGCCCGGCGGCCTCGGCGATGACGTGGTTGTTCGCCGAAGAGCCCCGGCTGGGGAAGGCGGCCAGCCAGCGCTGGTGGTGCCAGATCTGGTTCACCGCGACCGAGTTGCCCTCGAACAGTCCGGCCGCGCCCGGCCAGCCGTCGAGCAGCCGGCGGATCCACACCCAGGACAGCAGCCGGATGCCCAGCTCGATGCCGCTGATCCAGTGCACGCCGCGCAGCGGTGAGTTGGCCGCCCACCACGACCGCAGGTGCTCGGCCACGCGCTCGGCGTACCGCTCGTTCCCGGTGATGGCGTAGGCGGCGGCGAGCACGGTGAGGTACTGATGCCGGGACAGCTCCCAGATCTGTTTGATGTCACCGACGGCGTCCTCGTTCCGGTACGGCACGTCGAAGGCGTAGCCCCACGGAGCCCGGCGCCCGGTCCTGGGGTCGTACCACCAGTCCGGGTCGGCCAGGTCGTCGCGGACCACCCCGAAGTACTCGGCGTGCCCGTACATCAGCCGGTCCGCCTCGGCGATGAGGCGTTTCGCGGCGTCCGGAGGTATCGCGGCGATCGTCCCGGCGGGCAGGACCGCGGTGAACCGGGCGCCGGTCACGCTCGGGCAGGCCGGCCGCGCCGACCGCCACCGCCGTCTGCGCACCGCGTCGACCGCCCGGCCGCCGACCTCCCGCGGTCCCATCCGGGACAGCCGCCGCAGGTACCAGCCCGCGCTCATGGTCATCGCGCCCTCGCCAGCGTCACCGGCGCACCGCCCGCGAGTCCGGTCTGCACGGCGAGGGTGGCCGCCGTGGTGGCGACCAGAGAGTCGAGCGGCACCGGCATCGGCCCGCCGGTCCGCACGGCCTTGACGAACGCGGCCAGCTCGGCGTTCTGGCCCTTGTCCCGGGCCTTGGGCAGCCGCGAACTGACCCACCGCTTGCGGCCGGCCCTGCCGTCCAGATACAGCGAGGCACGGACGAAGTCGTCGAGCCGCAGCGCACGGCCGTCCGCGACCAGGTCCAGCGTCTCCTTGGGGAAGCCTGCCGGGCCGGTGGTGACGTAGCTGATGGTGGCGGTGGACCCGTCCGGGTAGCGCAGCACGACCTGGAGGTCCTCGTTGCCGGACGTGGCGACCGCGTACACCGAGACCGGGTCGGCATCGAGCAGCCAGCTCGCCGTGTCGATGAAGTGTCCGCCCTCGCCGGCGAACCGCGAGCCCTCTCTGCCCTGCTGGAGGTACCAGCTGCCGTGCTGCAGGCGGCCCGCGTTGACCAGGTAGCGGAGGTTCGCCGGACCGGTCCGGGCGCCGAACCGCCGCCGGGCCTCCCGCAGCAGCGGTGCGAACCGGCGGTTGAAGCCCACCTGGAGCCGGTCGTTGCCGGACTCCTCCACCGCCGCGAGTACGCCGGCCAGCTCGTCCTCGGTGAGGGCCAGGGGCTTCTCCACGAACACGGTCTTGCCGGCGAGGAGTGCCCGCCGGGTCAGTTCGGCGTGCGAGCTGTGCCGGGTGACGACGAAGACCGCGTCGATGGACTTGTCGCCGAGCACGGCGTCGAGGTCGGTGGTCGCCTCGGCGAAGCCGAACGTGCGCCGCGCGTTGGCCGCGGACAGCGCCGTCGTGGTGACGACCGTGGACAACTCGACGCCGTCGCGCTGCACCAGGTGCGGCAGCAGCATCGACGTCGCGTAGTTTCCCGCGCCGACGAACGCGAGGCGCACCGGCGTCCTGGCGGTCCGGGCCGGTATCGGCTTCACGTTCAYCGCGGGCACGGCGACCGCGGGGGCCTCCGCTTCCCCCGCCCGTCGGGGGTACCGGAACAGCACGGCCACGGCCTTCAGTTCGCCGTCCTTCAGGCTCTGGTACGTCTCGACGGCGTCGTCGAAGTCGGCGATGTGGGAGATCAAGGGCTCCACGTCGACGCTGCCACGGGCGAGGAGATCGAGGAAGCACGCCAGGTTGCGGCGCTCGGTCCAGCGCACGTAGCCGATCGGGTAGTCCCGGCCCTCCAGCTCGTACTCCGGGTCGTAGCGCCCGGGGCCGTACGACCGGGAGAAGCGGACGTCGAGTTCCTTCTCGTAGTACGCGTTCCACGGCAGGTCCAGGCGGCACTTGCCGATGTCGACGACCCGGCCGCGGTCCCGGCAGAGCCGCGCGGCCAGCTCGACGGGCTGGTTGCTGCCGCCGCCGGCCGCCAGGTACACCTGGTCCACGCCGTGCCCACCGGTGAGTTCGGCGACGGAGGCTTCCACGGCCGCTGACGCCGGATCGCCGGCGGCCGCGGCACCCAGGCGCTCGGCGAGCTCGCAGCGCACCGGGTCGGGGTCGGCACCGACGACGCGGACTCCCGAGGCGGCGAGGAGCTGCACCACCAGCTGCCCGATCAGCCCGAGGCCGATGACCAGTGCCACTTCACCGAGCTGCGGTTCGCCCTGGCGGACGCCCTGCAACGCGATGGACCCGACGGTGCCGAAGGCCGCGTGCCGCGGCGCGAGGCCGTCCGGCACCCGGGCGTAGAGGTTCTTCGGCACCCAGTTCAGCTCGGCGTGCAGCGCGTGCTCATTGCCGGCGCAGGCCACGAGGTCACCGGCCGCCACGTCCTCGATCCCGGCGCCGACCTGCTCGACCACCCCGCACAGCGAGTAGCCCAGCGGCGTGTAGGAGTCCAACTTGCCCATCACCTTGCGGTAGGTGGCGGGCACCCCGTTGGTGGCCACGCTCTGCATGACCTTGGCCACCTGGTCCGGGCGGGAACGGGCCTTGCCCAGCATCGACATGCCGGCCTCGGACACCTTCATGAGCTCGGTCCCGGTGGAGATCAGCGAGAAGGCGCTGCGGACCAGCACACCGCCCGGCTTGCACTCCGGCACCGGCACGTCGAGCACCGCCAGCTCGCCGCTCTTGTAGTTCTGCACAACCTGTTTCACCCGAACTCCTCTGATTCCTAAGCCGTCTACCGAGTGCTCTGGCCGGACCCAGAGGTCGCGTCGCGATACCAGTACTCGAGGGTCAGTACGTGCCAGAGATGCTTGGAGAAGTCCCGCTGCCCGGCGGCGTCCTCGGCGACCATCCGTGCCAGCGCGTCGCGGCGCAGCAACCCGGAACGGACGAGCACGCCGTCGTTGACCACCTCGCGCACCAGCGGTGCCAGATCCCGGCTCATCCAGGCACGCAGCGGGGCGCTGAACAGGCCCTTGGGCCGGTACACGATCTCCCGGGGCAGGACCGAGGCGGCCGCCTCCTTGAGGACGGCCTTGCCCTGTCGTCCGACGATCTTGCGATCGCCGGGCACGGCGAACGCCGCCCTGACCACCTCGACGTCCACGTACGGCACCCGCACCTCGGTCGACGCGGCCATGCTCGACCGGTCCGTGTACGTGAGGTTCAGGCCCGGCAGGAACATCCGGGCGTCGGTCAGGCACATGCGGTTGACGAAGTCGTCGAGGTCGTTGTCCTGGTAGGTGTCCGCATGCTCGGTGAGCACGTCGTCGACCGCCTGGGCCAGGTCCGGATCGATCAGGGCGAGCAACTCGTCCTGGTCGTACATGGTGTAGCTGCGCCGGAACGCGGTCTCCTCCGGCAGGCCGGCGAAGGAGAGGAACCGTTTCGCGAAGCGCACCGACCGGTACCCCCGGCGGGACGTGGCGACGGGCAGCCGGTTCACGGCCCCGGACAGACCGTGCCGCAGGGGTCGCGGGACGCGCTGGTAGCGCAGCGCGAGCAGGTTGGCCAGGTGCTTGCGGTACCCGGCGAACAGCTCGTCGGCGCCCATCCCCGAGAGCATCACCTTGATCCCGGCCTCCCGGGCGGCCGAGCAGATCAGGTACGTGTTGATCGCGGCGGGATCGCCGATCGGCTCGTCCAGGTGGTACGTCATCCGCGGCAGCAGGTCGAGCACGTTCGGGGCGATCTCGATCTCGTGCAGGTCGACGCCGAACCGCTGGGCCACCTGCCGCGCGTAGCGCAGGTCGTCCGGCATCGCCTCGAACTTGGCGTCCTCGGCGCGGAATCCGATCGTGTAGGCGGAGATCCCGGGTTGGTGGCGGGCCGCGAGGGCGGTCAGGTAGCTGGAGTCGAGGCCGCCGGAGAGGAACGTCGCCACGGGGACGTCGGAGAGCAGGTGGCGCCGGGTCGACTCCTCGACGACGGCGGCGAGGTCCGGTGGTTCACTGTCCCGGGCCTCGTGGGCGACGTCCCGGAGGTTCCAGTACCGGCCGCGCTCCACCCGGCCGTCGGGCCGGAACCTCATCCAGCTCCCGGGCGGCAGCTTCTCCGCCTCCCGGAACGCGCAGCGCGAGTCCGGCACCCAGTAGTACAGCAGCGAGGCCACCAGCGCCGCGTGGTCGACCGCCAGCTTCCCGCCGGCCGCGGCGGCGAGCGCCTTGAGCTCGGAGGCGAACGCCAGGCCCGCGCCGCGCCGGAGCAGGAACAGCGGCTTGATGCCCAACTGGTCGCGGACCAGTACCAGTTCACCGGTGCGCTCGTCGAAGATCCCGAACGCGAACATGCCGCGCAGCCGGGGCAGGCAGTCCGTGCCCCAGCGCCGCCAGGCCTCAAGGAGCACCTCGGTGTCGGAGGTGCCACGGAAGCGCACCCCGGCGGCTGCCAGCTCGGCACGCAGCTCGGGCGCGTTGTACAGCTCGCCGTTGTACGTCAGGGCGAGGCCGTCCGAGACCATGGGCTGGGCGCCGGTCTCGGACAGGTCGATGATGGCCAGTCGGCGGTGCCCGAGGTGCACTTCGCCGTCACCGGCGGGGTGGCCGTAGCGGCCCGCCCCGTCCGGACCGCGGTGGGCGAGGGTGTCGGTGAGCCGGTCGGTCACGGCCTTCCCGTCCGGCCAGCGGTACGTACCTGCGATGCCACACATGTCCTACCGCGCCTCCTGGTCGTCGTCCGGGACCCGTGCGGCCCACATCGGCTGCCGCTCCGTCCGCGGCGAGCCCGTCCCGTTGTGCCGGGCGGGCCGCTCACTGCGGCCGCGCAGCGCGGTGTGCAGGCCGTCCCACAGCGTGCCGTCGGTCCGGTCACGCGGATCGGGGTCGATCAGCACCACGCCGATCACCGGGATGCGCTGGTCCGCGAGCTGTCGCGCCACGGTGTGCAGCCATGCGGCGCTGCCGTGCCCGGCACGCACGACGAGGACGGTCCGGGTGCCGAGGTACTGGAGGTCGGTCCACGCCGTGCCGGGCGCCACCGATCCGACGCCGATCCGGCGCTCCTCGTGCGACACGGTCGCGGCGCGCTCGCCGCCGACCACGGTGGGGTCTCCCGGCTTCGGACGGCGGTTCGCGAGCTGCGGGCCCGGCAGACCGTCGATGACGACCACCGGCCCTTCAGCCGCCATCGCCCGGGCGAGGCCCAGGGCGATCACGCTCGTGCTGCGCGCACAGCCCAGTTCCAGCAGCGACAGCGGTTCCGCGGAGCCGCGCACGGTGCGGACCAGGGTCCCGGTGAGCCGTTCGCGTGCCGCTCGGGTCCGTCGGCGCCGCCACCGCCTGCCCGACCGGCGGGGCAGCTCCGCGATGACCGAAGCGCCCAGGTTCCCCGCGATGTCCCGGCGCAGCACGGGGCGGTCCGCCACCACCGTGCCGACCGCGGCCAGCGCGAGCCCGAGGACGAGCCCGAGGACGAGCCCGATCGCGGCGTTGGTGGCAGCCGCCCTGGGCAGGGAGTGCCGCACCGCGCGCGGGGCGTCCACGATCTGCGTGCCGGAGATGACCTCGGGCGTGCCGGTGCGTGCCTCCGCGGCGCGCTGGTCGAAGTCGGCGATCCGCGAGTTGAGCTCGGCCCGGCGGGCGAAGAGCGACTCCATGCTCGCCGACGCTTCCGGGTCGCTTTCGGCCGAGCGGTCGCCGATCGCCTTGTTGACCTGGGCGAGCTCGTCCCGCATGCGGTCACGCTGGTCGAGCAGGGCCTCGGACTCGGCCTTCGCGGTTTCCCGCATCCGCCTCACGTGGTCCGCGACGAACGCGTCGGCCAGTGCCTTGGCCCGGGCCACCGCTTCCGCCTCGCTGTCACCTGTCACATCGATCCGCAGCAGGTTGTTGGTCAGGCCGGTACCCCGGTAGTCCTGCATGAAGTCCTCAGGTGTTTCCCGGGAGTTGAGGGACCGCAGGGCCGGCTCGGCGATCCGCGTGGTCCCCAGCAGCTCGACGTCGGTGCGGATCAGCGTTCCGGTGTCGTTCGGCTGGTCCTCCCGGTGCGCGACCAGCACCTTGGTCACCGCGGTCGGCGGTGGCGGCATCAGGACCGCCACCGCCGCGCCGGCCAGCAGTCCCAGCAGCGCCATGGCGCACCAGAGGCGGCGGCGCCTGCGCACCGCCACCACCAGCGCCTGCAGGTCGATGAGCGGAGCGGCTGGCGACGACTCCGACGTCGTGCTCGTCGTCACGCTGAACCTCCCGTCACGTGGCCGCGGACCGCCAGCGCGGGAGTGGCGTCATCCGGAGGATGGCCGGCGGACCGCGTCGGACGGACCCGGACCGTGCCGGCGACGACGACGCCGACGACCTCGTGCCCGCCGTCCGCACACGCCTCGGCGATGCCGGCGAGCTCCTGAGCGGTCCGGCCGCCCGCGCTGAGGACGACCAGGGCTCCGGACTCGGTGTCGCGGTCCGGCACGATCGGCCGGTCCACGGAAACCTCCACCACCCGCAGCAGCAGATCGCCATTGGCCTCGGCGACGAGCTGCCCGGCGGCCCGGCGGGCGATCTCGTCGCCGTCCGGTACGACGACCAGCAGCCGCCCGGGGGCCGGCAGCCGGTCCCGGAGGCGAGCGCACACCCGCCGGTAGCGGATCCGTCTGCCGGCCTCGTCGCCGGACCTCTGCGGGGTCGGCAGGTCCCACCGGGTGTCGACACCGAGGAGCCGGCGGATCCGGGCCCGTGGGACGCGGTCTTCCGGCCGGTGCGCGCCGCTCCGTTCCTCGGGCACGTCGACGGTGCCCAGCAGCGCCGAGCCCAGCGCCGCGGCGATCTCCGGTTCGGTGCGCAGTCGGCGATTCATCCGTGCGGCGGCGAGATGGCCGATGACCGCGAGCAGGAAGAACAGCAGCGCCCCGGAGACGACGAGCTGCGTCCTCGTCGGCGGTGCCTCGCCGGCCGGCCGGGCCGCCGGCCCCATGACGACCATGCCGGCCTTGTTGGTCGCCGGGTCGGCCTCGTCCAGCTTCGTCATGGCCTGCTCCAGCGAGGTGCGCAGCTTCTCGAGCGCGGTGCGGCCCTGCACGCTCTCCACGGTCTGCCCCGAACCGGCCGCGCTGGCCAGGTCGGTGATGCGGCGGTTGGTCTCCTCGACGTTCTTCCGCAGCGCCTCGAGCCCCGTGGCTGCTTCGGAGTCGGTGCCGCCGCCCGCGATCCGCGCGGCGAACTCGACGAACTGCCCGGCCACTTGGTCGGAGAGCCGCTGCGCGCGCTCCGGGGTGTCGGCCGTACCCGAGATCTTGACGATGTTCCCGTCGGCGGCCTCGGCGGTCACTCGATCCCGCAGCTCGGCGCCGCTGACGCCCCTCCAGCCGAGCGTGGCGGCCGCGCGGTCGACCACCGTCGAACTGGTCGCGATGTCCACCTGGGTCAGCAGCTCGCGCTCCTCCCACTGCCCCGGCAGCAGTACGGACGCCGACGTCGTGTACCGCGGCGGAAACACCAGCGAGGTGCCGTAACCGACGAGCGCGCCCACCACGGCGAGGACGGCGAGAAGCCGCCGGCGCCGACGCAGCATCCGCCCGATGGTGACCAGGCGTATCGTGTCCTCGCTCAACCGCGCCGCCTCTTCCCTGTGCGGGCCGGGTCGCCCGCCGACACCGGGGTGTGGTCACGGCAGGCGGCGGCGTAGGCGGCGAGCAGCGACGCTTGCGAGTTCCGCCAGGAGAGCGGCCCGCTGATCCGCTCCTGGCCGGTCTTGCCCATCCGGGCCCGCTTCTCCGGATCGTCGAGGAGCAGCGCGATGAGCTCGGCGAATCGGGCCTCGTCGTTGGCGGGCGCGTAGAGCGCGGCGTCACCGGCGGAGACTCGCGCTTCCCGGAGGTCGAAGGAGACGATCGGCCGGCCCATCGCCATGTACTCCAGGACCTTGTTCATGGTCGACACGTCGTTGAGCGGATTGCGCGGGTCGGGGGAAAGGCACACGTCCGCGGTGGACAGGTAGCGCACCAGGTCGGCGTCCGGAACGCGCCCGGTGAACTGCACCTGATCGGACAGCCCGAGCCGCCGGGACAGCTCCACCATCGCGTCGAAGGCGTCACCGGAGCCGACGAACACCGCGTGCCAGTCGCTACGCCCGAGCTCGTCGCGCAGCTTCGCGAGGGCCCGCAGGGCGTAGTCGACGCCGTCCTGAGGGCCCATGACGCCGAGATAGCACAGCAGATGAGGCTTGCCGCGCTTCAACTCCGGTTCGGACGGCACGGGTTGGAACCGGTCGACCTGGGGTGCGCTGCGCACCACGAAGACGTCCTCCGGCCGCCGACCGCCACGGCGCATCGCGACGTCCCGGTAGCTCTCGTTCGTGGCGAGGACGACGTCCGCGGCCCGGTAGGTCAGCCGCTCCAGCGCGCGCACGGCGCGGTAGAGCAGGTCTTCCCCGCGGTCGAACCGGGAGAGGTACAGCTCGGGCACCAGGTCGTGCTGGTCGAAGACGAAGCGCGCGCCGCGCCTCTTCAGCCACAGTGCGGGCAGGAACAGCAGGTCGGGCGGATTGCAGGCGTGGACCACGTCGACCGGGCCGACTTCGCGGGCCAGCCGGGCCGTGTGCCACAACGCCGATCCGTACTCCCGCAGATAGCCGGCCGGTCCTCCGGTGGCCGCGCGCAACGGGTAGCGGTGGATCCGCACCCCGTCGATCTCCGCCTCCGGCTCCGTGTCCCGCTTGCTCCCCTGGGGGCAGATGACGTGCACCGTCCAGCCCGCGTCGCGCAGCGTCGTGCACTCCTGCCACACCCGCCGGTCGAAGGGCACCGACAGGTTCTCCACCAGGATCAGCGCGCGCCGGCCCGGACGGTCGCCGCCGGCTGTGTCACCGAACGATGTGTCACCAAGCAAGGCCCACGTACCCCGGTTCGGCCCGGCGCGCGTCGGCGTCGGGAAGGTGGACGAGGTCGACGATCACCGGGCCGCCGCCATGGGGCAGCGCGGCCAGCACGGCCGGATCCCTGGTCCCGACCAGGCACACCTCGGCGTGTTCGAGTACCTCGTCGACGGAATCCGCGAGCAGTTGCGCGAGGTGCGGCAGCCGGGTCTCGATGTACTCGCGGTTCGCGCCGATCAGCCGGGAGAGGCTCACGTTGGCGTCGTGGATCCGCAGGTCGTACCCCTTGCCGAAGAGCCTCTCCGCCAGCTCGACGAGCGGGCTCTCGCGGAGGTCGTCGGTGCCGGGTTTGAAGGACAGTCCGAACAGGCCCACCCGGCGCTTGCCGGTGCGCTCGACCAGCTCCACCGCGCGTTGCAGATGTGCGGAGTTGGAGGGCAGCACGTGGGCGAGGATGGGCACCGACACGTCGGCCCGCTGCGCCGCGTGGACCAGGCTGCGCAGGTCCTTGGGCAGGCAGGAGCCTCCGAAGGCGAAGCCGGGCCGCAGGTAGGCGGGGCTGACGTTCAGCTTGCGGTCGGCCAGGAACACGTCCATCACCTGGTGCGAGTCCACCCCGAGCGCCTGGCACACCGCGCCCAGCTCGTTAGCGAAGCCGATCTTGAGACCGTGGAACGCGTTGTCCGCGTACTTGATCGCCTCGGCTGTCGGGACCGGCACCCGGAACACCTCGCCGGGCAGGCCGTCGTACAGCGCCATCACCGCGTCGCCGCTTGCCGGGTCGAGCTCGCCGATGACGGTCTTGGGCGGGTCGAAGAAGTCCCGCACGCTCGTGCCCTCGCGCAGGAATTCCGGGTTGACCGCGACCCCCAGGTCCACCCCGGCCGTGCCGCCGACGTACTTCTCCAGGATCGGTACCAGCAGGTTCAGGCAGGTGCCCGGGAGCATGGTGCTGCGGAACACGACGGTCTGCCGCCCGCCCCGCTCGGCCAGCGCGGCGCCGATCTCCTCGGTGACCCGCTCCAGATACGTGGTGCACAGGCTGCCGTTGGGTTCCGACGGCGTGCCCACGCAGACCAGCGACACCTCGCTGCCCATGATCGCCTCACGGACGTCGCCGGTGGCGCGTAACGCTCCGGTCCGCACGACCTCGGCGACGAGCTCGCCGATCCGCTCCTCGACCACCGGGGCCTTGCCGTCGTTGACCAGGTCGACCTTCGCCTGGTTCACGTCCACCCCGATGACATCGTGCCCCATGCTGGCCAGGCACGCGGCCGAAACGCAGCCCACGTAGCCGAGCCCGAAAACGCTGACTCTCATGACCCGTCCCTCCCCCCAGGCAGGCCCTTGTGGCCTGCGCTCCCCCACAGCAGGCCCTTGTGGCCTGCGCTCCCCCACGGCAAGCCCTTGTGGCCTGCGATCCGCGCACCGTCCGGACGACGGCCACCGCGCATCAGTAGGCCCCCTGCCCATGGAGCACCGCACGCAGCGTCTTCCACAAGATCACGGTGTCCAGGGCGAGCGACCAGTCCTCCACGTACCGCAGGTCGAGACGGACCGCCTCCTCCCACGGCAGATCACTGCGTCCGCTGATCTGCCACAGGCCGGTGAGCCCGGGCTTGACCAGCAGCCGCCGCCGGATGTCCGGGCCGTACGCGGCGGACTCCTCCGGTAGCGGAGGCCGCGGACCGACGAGCGACATCGAGCCGGTGAGCACGTTGAAAAGCTGCGGGAGCTCGTCGATCGAGTACCGGCGCAGCACCGCTCCCACCCGGGTCACCCGCGGATCCCGGCGGAGCTTGAACAGCAGCCCCGCACCCTCGTTGCGGTCGGCCAGCCCGGCGCGTGCCCTATGAGCCCCGGCGACCATGGTGCGGAACTTGAGAATGGTGAACTCGCGGCCGTCCTTGCCGACCCTGCGCTGGCGGTAGAACACCCCGCCCCGGCTGTCCACCAGCACGAGCAGCCCGACGAGCACCATCAGCGGCGCGAACAGCACCAGCAGGATCGCCGCGCCCAGCCGGTCGACGACCCCTTTGATCACCCGGCGACCGCCGGTGAAGGCCGGCATGCTGACCCGCAGCAGCGGGATCCCGAGCACCGCGTCGACGTGCAGCCGCGGGCCGGCCACCTCCATCAGCACGGGGGCCACGACCATCTCGGTGTCGCTGCCTTCGAGGTTCCAGGCCAGCCGCTGCAGCCGGTCCGGTGACCAATGCGGGTCGGGTGTGACCGCGACGACACGGTAACCGTCGTGGCGGACGTGCTTGGCGACGTCCGCCAGTTGACCGACGACCGGCACTCCGTCCAGTTGGTCACCGTTGAGGCCGAGACCGTCTGCCGTGCACACCGCCTCCACCCGCCAGCCGAGGTGCGGGAACTTGCGGGTCCGGGTGATCAGGTCGCGCAAGGTGTCCGGGCTCCCGGCAGCGAGCACCGGTCTCAGGCACCGGCCTTCCTTACGCTGTTTGTGCAGCCAGAGGCGGAGCAGATACCGCGCGGTCATGGTGACCAGCGCGATCGCGGGGATCGCGACGAAGATCCAGAGCTTGATGTTGCGCGAGGTGAGGGCGATCCCGCCGAGCGCCAGTACGACGGTCGCCGCGAACAGTGAGCGTCCGAGCCGGCGGAATTCCTCGGCTCCCTGGCCGAGCACGGCCGCAGACCACGCCCTGCTCACCGCGAGCGCTCCCAGCACCAGCAGCTCGGTGCCGAATGCGAGGATTCCCCACTTCTCGTGCCAGTCGGCCGCGTCCCGGGCCCCGAAGAAGTTGCCGATCGCCGCCACCACCAAGGCGGTGGCCACGGTATCGCTGGTGATCACGGTACGGCGGTACCGCTGCTCCCAGTCGATCGCGGGCCTGCTGATCGCCCCATTCGCCAGACTCCCGCGCGCCGACGATAAAGGGCCGGCTAATCCCCCCTGCCGCACAGAACCCCCCCGGTCCCCAGTGGTTCGACGTGGTCGCCCAACACCGTTCCTCCC
>NZ_NGFN01000200.1 GCF_002148965.1 Streptomyces swartbergensis
AGGCGGATGGGCATCCGAACCTGCTCGGCGGGTGGTTCGGCGTCCGGTTCGTCCAGCTGCCGCAGCAGCAGCCGGGCGGCCTCCGCGCCCTGCTCGGCGACCGGCTGGGCGACGGTGGTCAGGCCGACCACGTCGGCCAGTTCGTGGTCGTCGAAACCGACGACGGACACGTCGTCCGGCACCTTCAGCCGGTGGCGGCGCAGCGCCCGCAGGGCGCCCATCGCCATCTCGTCGGACTGCGCGAACACAGCCGTCGGCGGCCGGGAGACGGCCAGCAGTTCGGTCATGGCCCGTTCGCCGCCCTCGACGGTGTAGTCGCCGTCCGCCTCCAGGGCCGCGTCGTGTGCGATACCGGCGTCGGTCAGCACGTCCAGGTAGGCGTTGCGCCGCTCGATGGGAGTGGTCCAGTGCAGCGGACCGCTGGACCCGCTGATCATGCCGATCCGGCGGTGGCYGAGGTTGACCAGATGCCGTACGGCGCTCTCGGTACCGGCCCGGTCGTCGATGCCGACGACGGTGAAGCCGGGCCGGGTGCCGCCGACCGTGGTGGCCAGCGGAACCCCCAGCGAGCGCAGTGCGGCCGACTCCTCCTCGTCAGGGATGAGCAGCGACAGCACCGCGTCCACCCGCTTGCGGACCGGCAGCCTGGTGAAGAAACGCTTGCGTGTCTCCGGCGAACCCAGGTTGTACAGCAGCACGTCGTACCCGGCGGCGCTGAACACCTGCTCGGCGGAGTCCAGCACGGTGCCGAAGAACCAGCGGCCGACATACGGGACCACGACCCCGATGGTGAAGGTGCGCCCGCTGGCCAGGCTCGCCGCGGAACGTGAGGCCGTGTAGCCGAGTTGTGCGGCAACGGCCGTGATCTGCGCCCGCACCTCCTCCGACACCCCCGGCCGGCCGCGCAGCGCGCGGGACACGGTGGATGCCGAGACTCCGGCGGCGCGGGCGACATCGGTGATGCTGGCCGTCACGGCGTATTCCTCCCGTTGATTTCACGTCGGTGTGATCTGTGGGTGACGAGACCGTAAACCGGCCCACCTTGTTGCGCAAGCGTTTGCGTTCATATTTACTTGGGACGATCTACAAGAGACCCTTTTGTTATCAAGCGTCAGCGCACGCGTTTGGGCGCTGTGGAGCGACAGGAACTGTGCATGCGATACGCCCCGCCCGGCCTCTGCGTGAACGACTTCGCCCTCCTGCGTGACGAGGACGGCACGTACGCGGTGCTGCACCTCCAGGGGCCCTGGACACCGGAGTTCGACCATCTGCGGATGGAGACCTCCTACGGCCGGGCCACCTCCACCGACCTGGTCCACTGGCAGCCCGCAGGCACCGCCTTCGGCAACGGGCTGCCCGGCCGCTTCGACCAGCAGGCGGTGTGGACCATGCACCCCATCCGGCACGGCGACGGCATGGCGATGTTCTACACGGGCGTCTCCGGTCTCACACCGGGGGGCTGGCCGGTCCAGTCGGTCGGGCTGGCGTACTCCGACCGCACCGACGGCACGGCCTGGCGGCGCCACGGCACCGGGCCGGTCGTCGAGGCGGATCCGCGGTGGTACCGCACCGGTGAACGCATGGGCTGGCGCGACCCGTTCGTCGTACGCGATGACGAGTCGGACGGGTGGGTCATGGCCGTCTGCGCCAGCGACGCCTCCCTCCCGGTGGACGTCAGCGGCTGCGTCGCCTGGGCCACCTCCGACGACCTGGAGCACTGGACCGTCCACCCACCGCTCATCTCCCCCGGCGACGTCGACGAACTGGAATGCCCGGTCCTGGAACGCCTCGACGACGGCAGCTGGCTGCTGCTCGGCTCCATCGGCGCGACCCGCGGCTTCGAGGCATGGACCGCACCCCGCCTGCGCGGCCCCTGGACCCGCCGGGGCCCCCTCGGTCCGACCGGCGCCTACGCTCCGCGCGTCATCGCCGCGCCCGATGGATCCCGCGTCGTACTGCACACCACGCCCCGCCGCGTCGGCCTCAGCGACACCGGGGACCGCTGCCGCGGCATGCTCACCCAGCCGAAACTCCTGGTCACAGCCGAGGATGTGGCGCCCCGTCTGGAATGGTGGCCCGGACTGGACGCCTGGCTCGGCGAGGAGACGGACGGGCCCGCCCTGCACGCGGTCGGCGACATCGGCATAACGGGGCCCGTCGAGATCACCCTGCGGACCGCCCGTCCGGACAGCGACGGTCCCGCCCTCTCGGTGGGCTGCGACGGCAAGAACCTCTGGGCCACCGGCCCCGACGGGACCCGGCTCGGCGAGACCATCCTGGCCGAACCGGCCACCTCCCTGCGCATCCTCACCATCGGTGAATACGTCGAGGTCTACACCGACGGTGTGTTCGCCCTGACCACCTTGTGCTACTCCGGTCACCCCGCCCCGTGGAGGGCTGTAGCCGAAGGACGCGAGCACACCATTCCCGTCCGCCCGATCCTGCTGCCCGACCCCCACCGCGACGACGCCTCGGCCATCTGGCCCGGCCCCTCAACTCCCTGACGGGCACTACCGAGGCCGTGATCGGCGCGGCCACCGGCTCCCTCGCAGTGCCCCGGACAGTTTTGCTGGGTGCCACGACCCGGCGGGCCGCTTGCAGTACGTCGGCCGCTCTCACCTCCGCTGAACCACGAAAACTCCCCGACCTCAAATGGCAAGCTCACAGACGAGACGGTCAGGTGGTTCGGACTCGGAAGTGCAGCAGGTCGGTGACATCAGCAGGGGCCGGGTCGCCGTCCGCATCAGTGACCGCGGTCACGGTCAGGTCGGCGATCGTGGCCAGCTTCTCGAACTGGTCCCGGGTGTACCACGCCACTACCAGGCCATGGTCATCCTCGCCCGCCTACGACTGGGGCTGCCCTGACATTACGGACACGACCTAGTACCCATTCGCGATCCTGATGGTCAGGAGGCGTTCCTCATCGGCTTCCTGGGGCGCCGTGCATTGCAACCACTGCTGGATCGTCCGCACAGCGTTCACATAGGCATCGGCACGGTCACCGTTGTTGATGGCTGCAACATGCCCGGTGAGCCGATCGAGCACATCAGGCCGCGTCCCGTAGTCACTGTCCGGGAAGAGCGGATCGAACGACGAGAGGATCTCGCCGTCCTCGGCATAGGAGATCCAGCACGAGCCTGACTCACTGTCCCGCACACAGAGAGCCACCGTCTCCCGGGACACTGACTTCACGATGTCGTGCGCCGCCAGATAAGAGCCCTCGGGCTCGATCACGAATGACCAACCGTCGTGTGCGCCAGCCCGAAGGACGGGACCGTCGCTACCGAGCACGCCGCTGTCTTTCAGCTGTTCGAAGTCCACCTCGGGCACGTCTTCCTCGCTGATGTCCTCCCCGAGGGCCTCGATGCTCACTGCCTCTGCGCGGGTCAAGGCAACAGGGTGGAGGGCTTGGCCCCCAGCGCGCGCGAGAAGTTCAGCGGGGGCGATTCCCGTTGCGAAAACGGCGCAGTAGCCGAACTGGTACAGCTGACGATTCGGAAAGATGTCACTGGTCAATGCGCTGCCCCGGCGGATGCAGGACTCGCCTGCGTCTCATGTCTTCTCCCTTGTATGACGCTTCGCCACCTTGGCACGTGCCCCCGATGTGGCCGAGCGATTACCTCTGGAGTAATCGCACCACCAAACCACACTCAACTACCTTCTGCTCACCCGCTGACCCCGCAGGAACGAAGGAGCCTCGTTGTGCCCGCATACGGCTTTGCTCATCTTCGGAGCCGCCGGAATCACTCCGACGTCATCGAGTACCTTGAGCGCATCCAGGCAACCCTCGAGCCCTTCGCAGGCCGCTTCGTCATCCACGGTCCGCCGGCGGAAGTCGTCGAGGGGACGTGGCCCGGCAGCATGGTCCTGATCGAGTTTCCCAGCCTTGCCGACGCCCGTGCCTGGTACGACTCCCCCGCTTACCGGGCCATCCTGAGTCTGCGTACCGATCACATTGAGGGCGACGTGCTGCTGATCGAGGGCGTTGGGCCGAACTACGACCCGGCCGAGCGAGCTCACACGTTGCGAACAGAAGCCGACCGAGCGGGCGGGTCGATCGCTTAGTCCTGCACCCGCCTGAACTCCTGGCGTGTCTTCCGCAAAGCTTGGTGCAGGGTCCTCCGCCGCCCTATCCATGATCTTCTGGGGCGTGATCCCCGCCGTGGTCCCCGTGCCGTAACCAACCCGATGAGTCGTCGGCGGTGATCGAGCCGTTGCCGGCTCCGCCGCGGATGGGCCGTCCGGTGCGGGATCGCCGCCAGGCCGTGGAAGACGGTCTGCGAACGGGAGCGTGCCGAAATCCGGGAAGCCGACGAAGCGCGCGGCGAGCCCGTTCGCCTCGCACAGCCCGGCGTCGGCGAGCAGGTGAGATCGAAGTGTTCACGGAGAGCGCGCTTCGAGAGACAGTGTCACCGGCCGATCGTGGCACACACGGCCGCAAGGCCTGACGAACCGATTTCCTCCTACTCCGGTGTCGACGACGCACGTTGAGGCGGGACCCCGCCAGGAGGTCCCGCCCCTTGTTCAATGGGTCATGCGGAAGTGGGCCGTGTGACCGGGCTCAGAAGCGGTCCGGGGCACGCTCCGGGAGCGGAGAGCCCGGGAGTACGTCCCGCTTCTGGTTCTTCCGTGCCTCCGCGTTCGAGTCGGCCGTCGCCTCGCAAGTCACGTCCTTCGCCGGGAGCTTGCCGGTGAGCAGGTAGCCGGTGACTGCGCCGTCCGTGCACGCGTTGCCGCTCGGGTAGACGCCATGGCCCTCGCCGCCGAGGACGGTGACCATTTTCGAGCCCTTCAGGTCCTCGTGCAGGGCCTGAGCGCTGGGCAGCGGAGTCTGCGAGTCCCACTCGTTCTGGACGACCAGGGAGCGGACCTTGTTGTTCACCTTGGTCGCCGGTTCCAGGGACTTGCCCCAGAACGCACAGGGCTTGATGTTGGACGCGAAGTCACCGAAGAGCGGGTACCGGCCCTTGTCCTCGATGGCGTCCTGCCGGTAGCTCTCAGGATCGCGGGACCACGCCGCCGAGTTGTCGCCGCACACCACGGCCCAGAAGCTCGCCGTCATGTTGTCGGCCGGCACCTCGGCGGCATCGGCAGAATCGGCGGTGGCGTCTGCCGTTCTGGCCCCCTCGGATCCGGCGATCGCCGCTACCTTGTTCGCTGAGGCGGGCTCGCCCGCCGCGGCCTTTTTCAGCTCCACGACCGCCTCGGTGGCGTACTGCGGGCTGAAGACAGCCCCGCGGATGCCGCTGCGGATGTCATCACCGGTGATCGGCTGCCCCTCCAGCTCGATGGGCTTCTCGTCGGCCTGCGCGACCAGGTCCCAGAAAGTCCGGTCGACCTCCTTCGGGGTGTCGCCGAGGCCGTACTTCTCGGAACGCTCGGCTGCCCACTCGGTCCAGCGGTCGAACGCGGGCTCGGCGCCCTCCGCCCACCACTGGATCATCCCGCGCCAGGCGCGCGCCGGATCGACCGCGCTGTCCAGCACGAACCGGTCGGCCCGGCGCGGAAAGAGCTGGGTGTAGACGGCGCCCAGATAGGTGCCGTACGAGTAACCCAGGTACGAGATCTTCTTCTCACCGAGGATCGCCCGGAGCAGGTCCATGTCGCGCGCGGTGTTGCGCGTGGTGATGTGCGCGAGCGTGTTGCCCGCTTTCTCCTTGCACTTGTTCGCGACGTCGCGTGCCCAGGCGACGTCTTTGCCGAACGTCTCCTCCTTGTACGGCCGCAGCCAGATCTCCTCCTCCGGTTCCAGGCCGCAGGAGACCGGGCTGCTCCGTCCCACACCGCGCGGGTCGAAGCCGATGAGGTCGTACTTCTGCAGGGCGGACTCGGGGAGGCTCTCCCGCATTCCAAGCGGCATGTAGAGGCCCTGTCCCCCGGGGCCGCCGGGGTTGGAGAACAGGACACCGTGCCGCTTGCCGGGCGCGGAGCTCTTGATCCGGGATATGGCCAAGTCGATCCGCTTGCCTGCGGGATCCCGGTAGTCCAGCGGGACCTTGATCGTGGCGCACTCGAACTCCGCCGGAGAGTCGGCTTCACACCGCTTCCACCGCGGCTTCTGCTTCACATACCGCTCCAGCGCGCCCTTGGCGGCGGACGAGGAGGCGGTCGACGAGGTGGGGACCGGAGCGGCGGTGGCCGTCGAGGTGGCGAGCGCGGGAGCCAGCGTTGCCGTGACACTCACGGCTAACAGAGGCGCGAGACGTCGTCTGCGCACGATATCGATCCTTCCGGTCGCATGTTCGGACAGGAAAGATCTTTCAGGAACCGGTCACACATACGGATCCCTCGCCGGGCTGGACTACCTCTCCACCCTGGGAATGACACAACAGGTGTGGGTGGTACCAGAGTTGTAGGCGATGGACCGACCGGCCTCAGCGACGGGACCACTCGTACTGCGGCTCCGACATGATCAAGCAGCCGGGCATCGGACAGCTGCGGGCGTTGTCCTGTCTATCCCTGATCGGAGTTCTGCTGCCGGGTGCGGGCGGCACCCGGCAGCAGTGGTCCCTTTCCTCGCACCGCAGGGGCTCACAGGTCGGCGGTGTCCACCACGTCGCCCAGGTCGACGAACTTGAAGCCGGTCGCGGTGCGCGTGCCGCCCTCGCCGTCGGGGACCTCGGGGGTCTCGTGACCGTCCTGGACGACCAGCAGGCCGTTCGGGTAGCGGCTGCCGAGCGGGGTGTTCAGGACGGCGGCGCCGTCGCACTCCTCCGCCCCGTCGAGGGTCGTCGAGGCCGCGCCGACGCGGAAGCCGCCTTCGTACTCGTTGCCCTCGCTCACCTCGCGGTCGTACAGGGCGAAGGTGTCGTCGCCCTGGCTGGAGGCGAGCAGGTAGCCGTCCCCGTCGGACTCCTGGAACAGGGTCAGACCCTCGACATCGGCGGACAGCCGATCACCGCCGTAGCCGGGGTCGGCGCCCGCCGCGCACTCCTCGGTCTCCTCGTCGTAGACGCCGGGGACGCCGAACTCGCGGACCTTGTCCACCAGAACCGGCTTGCCGGTGAGGTCGGCTCGGATTCGCCAGATGCCGATGTCCTCCTGGCCGGCGTAGAGCGTGCCGGTGGCGGGGTCCACCACCATGCCCTCGACTTGCGGGAGTTCGCCGGGCTCCGCGCAGGGGGACCAGGTGGTGCCGTTCGGGAGGCGGAAGGATGCGGGCAGGTCGAGTGTGCGGACCTTCTGGTAGGTGACGGTGCCGCTCGCGGTCGGCTTCAGTTCGACCAGCGCGAGGCGGGTCCGCTCCCGACGGCTGACCAGGGCGTAGGTACGTCCGGTGGACTTGTCCTGCCAGGTGGCGAGGCCGTAAGCGGTGCGCTGGTCGTTGATCTCGGTCTGGTCGGTGGAGAAGACCGGGGCGGCGGCCGGGTCGGTGATGTCGGTCAGCGGGCCGCCGGGCTTCGACGGGTCGATGCGGTAGATCCGCAGCCGGTCGTTGCCGCGGTCGCTGACCACGGCGATGTCGGCCCGGCCGGTGGAGGTGCGCAGACCAGTGACGAGGTCGACGTTGTTGTACCGGCCCGGGGCATCGTCCTCGGCGGGCGGACGGGGCGCGGGCAGCGACTGCACCAATCGGGCGTCCAGGTCGTACACCCGCAGGCCGCCCTCCTTGGCGGTCGCGATGACGAGGCTGCGGTCGGGGTCGGCCGCATTGCGCCAGATCGCCGGATCGTCCGCGTCGGAGTTGCCGCCCGCCTCGTCGTCGTAGAGGGCGGGGGTCTCGCTGACGGGCGTGACCTTCGGCAGGCCCCCGTCGGCCCAGGCCTGGGCGGGGGTCAGGAAGGCGAGCACGGCGGTGCCCAGGACGAGGACGGCGGTTCTGCACGGCGTGCGGTGCGTTCTCACAAGCACTTCCTTGGTCGAGGTCGAGGACATGCCGATCGTGCGGGGAGAACTTTGCGCGCAGGAGACTGCGACCTGTACACGTGATCACAGAACAGACGACTGCCTGCCAACTGCCGTTCAGGGAAGAACAGTACGGACACCTCGCCTACGACGGCGCACCATTCACGCGGGGACATGCCGTATGCCGCACGGAACGCCCGGCCGAAGTGGGCGGGGCCGGATCCACCGCTGACCGTGGTGCCCGTTCGGACAGCCCGTATATGCCGTGCCCCTGACGGCGGTGCCGGCGTGCGTGCCGCTGCGGCTGTGCGAGGTGAGGCTCAGGGGGAGGTCACGGCGGCATGCGCGAGGGCAGCGGTCTGCTCCGGCGTGCCGTCGATCGGGATGGCCGCGCCCGCTTCGTCCTCGCCCATCGGTTCGAGGTCGGCGAACTGGGTGCGGAGCAGGTCGGGCGGCATGAAGTGACCCTGTCTGGCAGAGATGCGCCCGGCGATCAGCTCGGGCGAGCCGTCGAGGTGAAGGAAGAAGACGTGCGGCGCGGCGGTGGCCAGCCGGTCACGATAGCGCCGCTTCAGTGCCGAGCATGTCACGACGCCTCCGCTGTCCGTATGGCCGGTCAGCCATCGTGCGATCTCGTCCAGCCAGGGGCGGCGGTCTTCGTCATCCAGAGGCCGGCCGGCCCGCATCTTCGCCACGTTCGATGCGGGGTGGAAGTCGTCCCCCTCGGCGTAAGGAACACCGAGACGCTGTGCCAGCAATCGGCCCACCGTGGTTTTCCCCGAGCCGGACACGCCCATGACCACCACCAAGGGAGCAGTGTGGTGAGACATCCAGAACCTTCCCTTCGCGTCCTGTCGCCTAGAGTTCGACTACTACCTTGACGTCGTCCGGTCGCGGCGTGAACGCCTCCGTCGCGCGCTCCAGCGGCACCCGCCGGGTGATCACGCGCTCGAGCCACGACAGGTCGGCCGCGGCCAGCGCGTCGGCAGCCTGTCGGTAGTGGCGCAGGTTGGCGTTGACCGAGCCCACTACCGCGTCGTTCTGCAGCACGATCTCCCTGTTGATGGCACCCGCGTCCACGGTCATCCTGCGCCCGACGGGCGACACACCGGTCAGGCACACCACTCCGTAGGGCGCGGTGCCGGTCAGCGAGGCGAGCACGGGCTCGTTCGCACCGGTCGCTTCGATGACGACGTCCGGGCATACGGCGGAGATGACCTGCTCGATGTCCTTGTCGTGGTAGGTGGCGCCCAGGTCCCGTACCAGGGTGGGCTTCGGCCCCTCGGTCACCCGGTCGAGCACATGCACGTCCAGTCCGCGCTGTGTGCCCAGGAGGGCGGCCAGCAGACCGATGGGCCCGGCACCGGTCACCAGGACGCGCCGAGGCTCGAACCACGAACGGGCACCGACACGCTCCACCTGTTCCCATGCCTTCGCCACCACGCTGGTCGGCTCCATGAGCACACCGGCACGGTCCAGCTGCGGTTCCAGCTTCACCGCGTAATCGGCCTCCACGCACCACGCCTGCGCGCCGTAACCGTCGATCTCTTTGATGCCGCGTTCGGTGTAGCGGCCGTTGCGGCACATGTCGAACTCCCCGCGGGCGCAGGCCCCGCACGGCTCGGGGTCCGGGCGGCGCACCACCCCGGCGACCAGGTCACCGGGCGAGAAGCCGCCGGCGGGCGGCGCCTGCCGCACCCGGCCCAGGGATTCATGCCCCAGGACCAGCCACTCACGGCCCGGCGGGGCCCAGCCGTACTCCCCTCGGGCGATCTCCTTGTCCGTTCCGCACACCCCCACCGCCAGGCCCTCCACCAACAGCTCGCCCGCAGCCGGGGCGGGGTCAGGGACGTCCCTCACTTCCAGGGAGTCCTCGGCGCCAGGCCGCACAGTCAACGCTCGCATCGCCCACCTCATCCCTCTCGTCAGGCGGCGCGCGACAGTTGCGCGCCGCTTCCTGACCGTGTGTCCCGCTCAGAGGTTTTCAGCACCGTCCGGCCGACATGAAGCAGCCCTACGAGTCGCCGCAGACGGGAATGCGCCCGCTCGGCCGCGCAGCCGCGTCAGAGGCAGTAGTTCCGTACCCTGACCGCATGCGCATGCGCCCCACCTTGAGCTGGACGCCTCCCGAGGACCTTCCGCCCGGCACCACGGATCTGGAGCCGGTCGCCGACGCGCTGAGCACCGGCGGTGTGCTGGTGCTCAGCGGAGCGGGCATCTCCACGGAGTCGGGCATTCCCGACTACCGGGGCGAGGGCGGGAGCCTCAGCCGGCACACGCCGATGACCTACCAGGACTTCACCGCCAGTGCCCAGGCCCGGCGCCGGTACTGGGCGCGCAGCCATCTCGGCTGGCGCACCTTCGGCCGCGCCCGCCCCAACGCCGGGCACCGGGCCGTGGCCGCCTTCGGACGGTACGACCTGCTCTCGGAGGTCATCACCCAGAACGTCGACGGCCTGCACCAGGCCGCCGGCAGCGAGGACGTGGTGGAACTCCACGGAAGCCTGGCCCGGGTCGTCTGCCTTGCCTGCGGTGCTTTCAGCCCGCGCCGCGAACTCGCCCGGCGGCTGGAGGAGGCCAATCCGGGCTTCGATCCCGTGGCCGCCGGAATCAACCCGGACGGTGACGCCGACCTCACCGACGCACAGGTCGGAGACTTCCGCGTGGTGCCCTGCACGAGCTGCGGCGGCATCCTCAAGCCGGACGTGGTGTTCTTCGGTGAGGCCGTTCCGCCACGACGGGTCGAACACTGCCGCGAGCTGGTCCGTGAGTCGGCCTCGCTGCTGGTCCTCGGCTCCTCACTGACGGTGATGTCCGGGCTCCGCTTCGTCCGCCAGGCGGCCGAGGCCGGGAAGCCGGTGCTGATCGTCAACCGCGAGCCGACCAGGGGCGACCGGCACGCCTTCACCCGGGTTTCGCTCCCGCTGGGAGCAGCACTCACCACTGTGGCAGAGCGGCTGGGCATTGCCGTCGACGGCCAGGCGGCGGCGTGAAGGTGACCGTGGTGGGGCGTCGTCGGGGCACATGCTGGTGTGTGGGCTGAGGCCCGCTCCTTGTCAGGTCACCGCCGGATTCCGCCCCGCGAAGCGCATGGCGACGAACGCCCCGAGGTAGAGGGCCGCGACGACCAGGAGCAGTGCCTGATAGCCCGTCACCAGGGCGAGGTACTCGATCGCGCCCCCGGTCATCGCGCCCAGCAGGTTCGCGCCGAACGCGGAGGTCGGGTCCGGGGCGAGGGCGAGGCGGTCCGAGAAGATGAGGTTGGCGCAGAAGATGGGGGTGAAGGCCAGGGCGATGGCGGCGGCGAGCCGGGCGGCGAAGGGCAAGGACAGCACCGCGCCCGCGGGGACGAGCCAGACCACCGCGAGGGAGCCGAAGAGCAGCAGTTGCAGCAGCAGTTGGTTGACCCTCCGCAGCCTGCGCCGGACCTCCACCGCCGCGAGGACGGCGACCAGGACTCCGAAGAAGACGAGCGCGTTGACCAGCCAGGTCGTACCGAAGTAGAGGGCGAAGCCGATCACGTTCTTCGTTTCGAGCAGCATGAAGGCCGCACCGAGCAGGAACATGTCGGTGTAGCGGACCGTGCCGCGGATGCGGACCCCGGTCAGGCGCACCGACAGGAGCGTCACCAGCAGGATCGTGCCCAGGGCTCCCAGGTAGAGCGTGGGGATGCTCCGGTGCAGCAGGTACGGGAAGGGGTGGTCGTCGCTCGCGGCCGCCGGGACCGCGCCGCTGGGCTGCCAGGTCTTGGCGCAGGACTGGTCGGCGGGCGTCATTCCGGCCACCAGCACGGCCGCGTTCCTCTTGAACGTCGTCATGCAGGGGGCGTGTCCGTAGACGTCGCCGAGGCTCCCTGCGAAGCGGTCGACCAGCCAGCTCTCCCGGTAGTAGTTGTACATGGCGAACGCGCCGTTCGGCGTCAGGTGATCGCGCGCGGCCTCGAAGGCCTGCCGGGTGAACAGGTAGCTCTCCAGGCGCAGGTTGCTCGCACCGGCGACCAGCGTCAGCGAGTCCGGCAGGGCCAGGACGATCAGGTCGTACTTGGTCTTCGTCCGCTCCAGGAAGGCGCGCCCGTCGTCGATGTGGACATGCACCCTCGGGTCGTCGTACGGCCTGGAGGGGTGCAGTTGTGAGCCGATCTCCTGGAGCCGGGGATCGATCTCGACGGCGTCCACGCGCTCCGCTCCGTACGCGAGCGCGATCGCGACGTCGTTGCCGTTGCCGGCGCCGATGATCAGCACGCGCTTGTGCGGATTGCGGGGCGTCTGGTCGTACGCCTGGCGGTACGGCGAGTCCTCCCGCATCAGCACCGCTCGCGGGGCGGTGCTCTGGTGGGGCACGCCGTTGGCCGAGATGTACCAGGTGCGGGTGGTGGTCGGCGAGGGTTTGAGTTCGATCTTGTAGTAGGGCGACCAGGAGATGCCGCTCGTCGTCGTCTCCAGGAACAGGGCGGCGACCATCGCCGTGAGGGGAATGCCGTACCGCAGGGTGTTGCGCCGTCCGCCGAGGACCAGCATGGCCGCGGCGGCGAGTACGCCCCACACGATCGAGGGAGCGCGCAGCCAGGACAGCACGGCGAAGGACAGCGAGCCTGTGATGCTGCCGAGCAGGTCGTAGCGGTAGGCGTCGAGCGAGGGAAGCAGGCGGAAGAGATCCGCTGTGATCTTTCCGATCCCCGCCATGATCACCGCGGTCAGCAGGAAGATGGCCGGCAGCGTCACCCACTCGGGGAGGCCGGTGGTCTTCACGGCGGTGAAGTACAGGACTTCGCTGCTGCTCTGGCGCACCTGCACCGGATACTCGCGCACCAGGATGACCAGCACCGCGAGTGGAATGGGGGTCCAGCGCTTGAGCCACTGTCCGCGCTCGGCGGGGATCAGGAATCCGATGCCGATGCCGAGGAACGATCCCAGCAGGATGAAGTTCGAGAAGTAGCTCAGGTGGACGACGTTGGCACCCGCCCACCTGATCAGCGCCAGCTCGACGAAGAGCATGGTGGTGCTGGCCAGCACGAGCCTCCAGCGCACCGATCCTACTGATTGCCCTGATTCGGTCGGCTTCATGGCGGTTTACGGTGCCATCCTCGCCGCGGTGAGTCGAGGTGCCGTGCCGCGCCGGTGTGTCACGCGCGGGCGACGCCGGTGCGTGGGGGCAGCGTCACACCCGGCCTGCCTGGCTCGGTCACCGGGACTGTCGACACGGGCCGACGGCTACCCGGACGGCCGGCCGGACCCGGCTCGCTCGTCCGCCGGGCGCGCCAGCATGGCGACGGTCGCGGAGAACAGCCACGGCAGCCGTTGTGCGACGAGCAGCAGCGCTGCGCGGGCCGGGGGCTTGCGCGTCGCGCCGAGAAGGGCGTGCGTCAGCCAGCGGTAGCGCCGGGTGAGCCGCCGCCACTCCCGCTCGTAGGCCGCCAGGTCACCGCTGATGACGGCCCGCACCGCGGCGGGCGCCTGGGCGAGCGCCAGCGCGATGCCCTCACCGGTCAGGGCATCGACGTAACCTGCGGCGTCGCCCACGAGCAGCACCCGGCCGGCGGTGCGCGCGCTCGCGACCTGGCGGAGCGGGCCTGCTCCCCGGACCGGTCCGGCGACGCCGGCCCCGGCCAGCCGCTCCCGCAACTCGGGGAAGGAGGCGAGGTGGTCGTCGAACGACCGACGTGCGGTGGTGAGCACCGCGACGCCCACGAGGTCGCCGGCCACGGGCGTCACGTAGGCCTCCGCTTCGCGGGCCCAGTGCACCTCGACGCGGTCGCTCCAGGGCGCGAGCGCGTAGTGGCGCCGCAGCCCGTGCCGGAGAGGGTGCCGGTGCGGCCGGTTCAGCCCGAGGGCGCGGCGGATCGGCGAGTGCAGGCCGTCGGCCGCTACGAGGTGGGCGGCGCGGGTGCCGTCGACCACCACCCCGTCCTGGTCCTGCTCGACGTTTCGGGCGGTGCGCTGGTCGACGCGTACGCCCGCTGCCAGCACCGCCTCGCGCAGCAGCGCGTGCAGTGTCGTACGACGCACTCCGCGCCCCGGGCCCGCTCCGAAGTCGGCGTCGACGCGGCGGGGGCCGGCGACGTAGCGGATGCCCCGCAGGTCGTGCCCCGGCGGGTGCACGCCCAGTGCGGCCAGCGCGGCGACGGCGCCCGGCATCAGGCCTTCGCCGCACGCCTTGTCGACGATGCCGGCACGCTGCTCCCAGACAGTGACGTCGAGCCCCGCGCGGGCCGCGTGCAAGGCCGTGGCCAGGCCCGCGGGACCTCCGCCGACGACGAGCAGGTCCATAGCGTGCCTCCTCAGGCCAGCCGTGTCAGGGCGGCGTCCTCGGCGCGCACGCGGGTGGCGAGCAGGAGCCCGTTGAGCGCGGTGAAGACGACCGAGGTGATCCAGGCCGAGTGCACGAGCGGAAGCGCCAGCCCTTCGGCGACGACGGCGACGTAGTTCGGGTGCGGGATCCAGCGGTACGGTCCGCCGGTCACTCGTGCGGCGCCGGGTACGACGATCACCCGGGTGTTCCACTGCCGGCCCAGCGTGGCGATGCACCACCAGCGCAGCCCCTGCGCGAGCGCGACGAGGGCGAGCATCGACCAGGCCAGGACCGGTACGACGTCCGGCCGGCGCACCCACACCTCGACGAGCGCGCCGGCGAGCAGGCCGGTGTGCAGCACCACCATGAACGGATAGTGCCCCCGCCCGGACTCCACGCCGCCCCGCGCGAGACTCCAGGCGGCGTTGCGGTGGGAGACGACCAGCTCGGCGACCCGCTCCAGGCCCACGGCCAGCACCAGGACGGTGAACCAGGTCTCGCTGCTCACTGTCCACCACCCGCGCGGAGGAGTACGAGTTCGGAGCAGAATCCCGGGCCCATGGCGAGCATGAGCCCGTAGGAGCCGGGCGGGGGCGGGTGGTCTGCGAGCGTGTCCGCCAGGACGTGCAGCACCGAGGCGGAGGACAGATTGCCGATCCGGCGCAGCGAGTCCCAGGTCACGCTCAGCGCGTCCCGCTCGACGCCGAGGGCGTCCTGCAACGCCTCGAGGACCTTGGGGCCGCCGGGGTGCGCGACGTACCAGTCGAGGTCGCGGCCGGTCAGCCCGTGATCGGCGAGGAAGCCGCGGACGTCGTCGCCGACGTACCGGCGCACCAGGTCGGGAACCGCGGAGTCGAGGACGACTCGGAACCCGCCGGAGCCGACGTCCCAGCCCATCATGCGCTCGGAGTCGGGGTAGAGACGGCTGCGCGAGGCGAGCACTTCGGGGGCGGCGGGGTCGTCGGTCTGTGCGAGGGGGTGCTCGCGGCCGACGGCGACCACGGCAGCGGCACCGTCGCCGAACAGGCCGCTCGCCACGGCGTTGGCGACCGAGGTGTCGTCGCGCTGGAGCGTGAGCGAGCACAACTCGACCGACATCAGCACCGCCACGGCGTCAGGGCGGCCGCGCAGCAGGTCGTTCAGGCGGGCGATGCCGGCCGCGCCGGCGACGCAGCCGAGGCCGACGAGGGGCAGGCGCACCACGTCGGGGCGCAGTCCGATATCCGCCGCGACCCGGGCCTCCAGGGAGGGCACGGCCAGGCCGGTCACCGTGCAGGAGACGATGTAGTCCACGTCGGCCGGTGTGAGGCCGACGCTCTTGAGCGCGTCGACGACCGCGCGGCCGCCGAGTTCGACGCCGGCCCGGATGAAGACGTCGTTCGACTGGCCGAAGTCCTCCATCCGGCCGTACTCCTCCAGCGGCAGCACGGTATGCCGGGTCTCGACGCACACGTTGCGGTGGAGCCGCTCGACGACACCGCGATCGACCGTGCTGCCGACCAGGGTGGTGGCGAAGGACTCGGTGATCTCCTCCTGCCGGTGGCAGTGCTCGGGCAGGGCGCCGCGGACGCTGAGGACGCGCATGGTCATGCTGGCTCCTGGGACGGGGCGGTGGGGCGCG
>NZ_NGFN01000201.1 GCF_002148965.1 Streptomyces swartbergensis
CTGTTCGGGGCCGGGGCAGGGGCGGCATACCTGATGCGCAGGGAGCCGCGGCCGTCGTAGCCCTGGGGTTCGGCGGCCCTGGGCGCCGACCGGACGCTAGCTCGCCCGCTGGACCCCGGCGCCACGGACCTCCAGCCCGTCCAGCAACTCCGCCGTGGCCTGCGCGATGGCCTCCACGGCGCGTTCGAACACCTCCTGGTTGTGAGCGGCGGGGGCGCGGAAACCCGAAACCTTCCGCACGTACTGCAACGCGGCAGCCCTGATGTCCGCCTCCGTGGCCTCTTCGGGCAGCGCGGGCGGACGAAGGGTCTTGATACTCCGGCACATGCCCCCAGTCTGGCCCCTGCGCCCCTCCCCGGGGAACGAACCGGGAACACTCGTTCGCATGAACCACGGGAGCGAACTCGCCCACTCAATTCGAACAGGCGTATCATTGGGCCGTGGCAACGACCTATGACTTTCCGAGTGACCTCCTCGCCGGTCAGGAGGAACTCCATCAGGTCCGGGCCGAACTGTCGGCCCTGCTGAAGCGCCTCCCCTGGTCGGTGGAACCACTGGACGGCTTCAGCGACGACAACGGCTGGCGCAAGGTGGAGCGCCCCGCCTCCCCCGGCTGGACAGCCGACGAACAGGCCGAAGTGGAGAAGCTCCGGCGGCGTGAACACGAGCTCGCGGTGTTCGTCAGCACGCACCGCTACTGGTCCGAACTCTCCGGTCCCGAGCGGGTGTGGGCCCGCTCGGCGCTGAAACACGCGCACGAGTCTCCGCCGGAGGAGGCCGGCGGAGACTGACGAAGACCGACGGAGACCGACGGAGACTGAGAAGCGCCCCGGGGCCGATGGGCCCGGGGCGCTTCTGCCGATCCGGGCCAACATCCTTCACCTGGAAACGGACGCAACACACCCGTTCGTGTCACAGGAGCACCACTCCGCAACCACGCCCCCTTCACAAGACGCATGATGCTCCCTCAGCACCCGCACCACACCTGGGGGGACACCATGATCAAGCGCACCACCACAGCCGCACTCATCGCGGCCGCCCTGCTCGCACTCACCGCCTGCGAAGGCACCGACACGAGCAGCGGCAACAACTCCAAGCCCAGCCAGGGCAGCAACGACAAGGCCGACACCGGCAACGACACCACGAAGGCCGAGAACGCCTCGCTGCCCGACATGACCGGCAAGGGCCTCCAGTCCGCGCAGGACCAGGCGCAACAGGCAGGGTTCTACAGCCTCACCTCGCACGACGCCCTCGGCCGCGGACGCATGCAGGCGTTCGACCGGAACTGGAAGGTGTGCTCCCAGACCCCGAAGGCCGGCGAGCACTCCACCGACACCAAGGTCGACTTCGCCACGGTCAAGCTCGAAGAGGACTGCCCGGCCAAGGACGAGGGCGCCGCCCCTGAGGCGGCCGGCGGCACGATGCCCGACTTCAAGGGCAAGGCCGTCAAGGTCGCCCGCCAGGGCCTCGACCCCTCAACGAGCATCACCGTCAACGATGCCTCCGGCCAGGACCGCATGGTCCTCATGGAGTCGAACTGGAAAGTGTGCAGCCAGGAGCCCGCCGCCGGCGCGAAGCTGGACGGCCGGCCTGTGACGCTCACCGCGGTGAAGTTCGAGGAGTCCTGCTGACGTGATCCCCCGCTGCTGAACTGGGGTGTTGCAACGACCACTAAAACGGAAGCTTCGGGCGGGAGGGGGCGTTTCGTCGTGTCAGGGGTCAGCGAGCGTCGGCGTGCCGCCGGACGCCGGTGAGCGCGTTGCCCCAGGGGTACGCCCGCGGATTCCCCCGCTTCAGAGGGTGCGACTCGTACCCGTCCGAACCGTCGAGGACCAGAACCCCCTGCTCGCGCAGGACGGCGATCGACCGTGCTACCGCTGGCTGAGCACCTGCGCCTGGTTGAAATAGGGCATCGCTGCGACAGGCACGACCATGTGCACCGCTTCCGACGGGATACCGATGGCGACGGTGTCCGAGATGCCGGCCCCCCACTTGTTCAGCGTCGTGCATGACATCGGCACCACCAGCATCGCGGGAATCCGGGGCCGTCGTGCCCGGACGGGTACTCGCTGCGGCCACCGTCCTACGACCCGGACGCCTTGGTGTGCCGGCGCGACGGAGCTCCCGACCCGAGCGACAGCCCGAATGCGCCGCAGGCCGTTGCTCTGGACCCGCAGCGCAGGATGTACGCCTAGGCCGCCTCGACGACCTCGTCCCGCATCGCGGCGGCCCACTCCGCGACCAGCCGCTCGTACTCGGCGCGCTTCTCGCCGTAGAGCCAGCCGCCACACGCAACGACGAGCGCACGGATCTCCTCGTTCACGACGGCAGCAGACCGCACGGAACCAGGGATCTGAGAGTCGGGGGACATGCATAGAGCCTACGACCCACGACTGACAACCGGCCCGCGCTATACGTCAGCGTGGGCTCATGGTCCGCCGGACCCGGCTGATGACGTTCTGCGCGTCCGCTCCGTAGACCGCGGACCCGCTCAAGGTGTCCCACACTCGCTGGTAGGAGGCCACGGTCGCATCGTCATCGAGCCACAGTTCGGCGTGCCAGTCCTCGGTGATGACGAGTCTGCCGTCGAGGATCCAAAACCCGTTCGCGGCGGGGACCCGCAAGGATGCGCTCAGCGGAATGATTCCGAGCTCGATCGTGTCCATCCCGACCTGCCCGGCGAGCCGGTCCAGCTGCGCGGCAAGGACAGACGGTGGGCACACGAGCGCATGGAGCGCGGCCTCCCACACGAGCGCGTGGAACCGTCGACCACCCTGGTACAGCCATGCTTGCCGTTCCATCCGGGAGCGGACGGCCTCCTCCGTGTCCCGCTTCGTCCCCTGCAGATCGGCGTACCGCAGGAAGATGTGCCGGGCGTAGTCGGCGGTCTGGAGCATGCCCGGGATGACCGCCTCTTCCCACGCGTGGATGACGCGTGCTCGCTCGACAGCGATGTTCCAGGTGTCCTGTACGGGCCGGTGCCCGGCGGCGAGCTGGCGGTTCCACGACCGGATGTGGGCCTCGAATCCCTTGAGCCGGGCGTCCAGTTCACTGACCGCTTCGGGTTGCCCGACGGCGTGGGCCCAGGCGTGGAGGTCCTCACTCGTCGCGGTCTGTCGGCCGCCCTCCAGCTTGTACACCTTGGAGTGCGGCCAGCCGAGCCGTTGTGCGAGCTGTGTGCCGGTGAGACGGCCCTCAGGGGCGGACAGGCGTAGCTCCCTCAGCCGACGGCCGAGGGCCTCCCGGGCCTGCTGGTAGTCCGTGCTCACCGGCGGGGGTCTACTCCTTCGTGCCGAGCTGCGCCGCGAACTGGTCGTAGGGCACGGACGCGTGGACGGCGGCGTCGCGGACCCTGCAGTACCGCAGCACCTCGGCGGGCTCGGTGATGATTTCGACGTCGCGGAAGACGTCCTCGTCGTCGAAGCGGAGGATCGCCACGAGGCGCGAGTCGAAGATTCAGAAGTCCTCGGCGGGCAGGTGTGCCCGCTCGGCGTCCTCCCGCCACAGGTTCCGGACGTCCTCGCCTGTGGCCGCGTTGCAGCGGGCGTAGGAGAGGAGGAACCGCTGCCCCTCGGTGGGCGGGGTGTCGACGACGCGCACGCGGCCGACGTACTTGCCTGCTCCGGTCTGCCGGAGAATGTTCTGGCACCAGTCGCTGTCGAGGTCCATCGGGGCCTGGCCCGTCTTGAGGAACTCGACGTAGCCCTCGTCTTCACGATCGGAGGCGTAGCCGCGCCGGGTTTCCAGGTGCCAGGCCGAGTGCTCGAAGCGGCGGAACAGCTGGCCGAACTCCTCCAAGTCGATCAGCTTGGGCACGCGGTCCATCTCCTTCGGGCCGTGGTTGACGAGCAGCTCGCGGGGGATGACCACCGCGGCGTCGTCCAGTCCGAAGTGCTGCAACTGCCGCAGGTCCGCAGGGTCGGTGAGGGGCCTCCCCTGGACGATGATCTCACCGCTGTCGAGGTCCTCGTGCACCGCGGGGCACGAACCGTTCTTGCTGTCCGTGCCGTTGAATCGCAGCCGTCGCGCCATGGTTGTCTCCCTCGTGCTGGGTTGTGTCACCTTCAGCATCACCAGGCTCCAGGCCTCGTACTACCGTGCACGCGCATCGCTGTGAGACCACACGAGAACAATCAGTCAGGCTGCGAGAACATTCGAGAACATCACGTGGCGAGTGTCAACACCGCCTCCGTACGGTCCTGTTCATGGCCGAAGCACCCGCGCAGGACGTCGACCCGTTCACCGCCATGGAGTCTCTCCGGGCGGCCCTGGACCAGGTCGGCATCGTGCTCCCCTCACTGGCGGTGGACGCGGCTTCGCCGACTCTCCGCATGGTCGAACTGGGGGGCGTGCGCGCGGACGTGGCCATGCGGCCAGCACGCGCACTCCAGCGAGGGAGCACCATGGCATGATCACGAAGCTACTGATTCCCCAAGACACACCGCCGCTGGGCCTACCCGACCTCGCGATCATGCGCGAGACCGCGCGACTGGTGCTGGGCCCGGACTCCGGACCGGACACCCTCCCGCCGGCCGCCGAGGAACTGGACACGCTCACCGCTACCCTGCGCGGCCACCTACAGCTGCTGACACCCGAAGTCGAGCAGGCGGCCGGGCGGCTGCCGGAGAACAGCCCGACCCGCTCTGGCGCCATGTACTGCGTCGGGGAGGCCCGCGGAAAGCTCCGGGCCCCCGAGCTGAGCTTCGCGCGGCTGAGCGGCAGCGTGATGTACGCCCGCAGGCTCGCCCGCGTCCTGGTCGCCCTGTGCGAGCACTACGAGATCGTCAGCGCGGGCATGACCGAGACGCCCGAGCAGACCGCATTCGTACGCCTGGCCGAACACTGCCTGACGTGCCCGACCTGCAAGGCCATGGACGACAAGGGCGCGAACCTCGGCCTCCCCTGCGAGGAAGAGGAAAGGCTGAACGAGGAGTACCGGCAGGCTCGGATCCGCGCGTCCGCAGCCCGCATCGCTCGGCAGGTACGTCCGGTGGAGGCAACGGCATGACCACTCCCGAGGCAGGGACCGAGGCGCCGGAGGTCAGCGACGAGGTGTCGAACCTGTGCAAGCAGTTGCTGCGCACGGCGAAGTCGCCCCGCGCACGGGCAGCCGTCCAGGCACTGGCCGAGGAGCGCACGATCCTCGAGGTCCCGGCCGTGCGTCGTGCTCTCGTCGTCGACACCAGCCGAGGCGCCAAGGCCAACTTCGAAGGGCTCTCCGGACTCCAGTACGGGCTCGGCCTGGACGAGCAGCAGCGCACGTTCCTCGGCTTGGTCCTGTCCATGGTCGGCATCGGGATCACCGCTCTCGCCTCGGTGGAGGACCTCGACGAACGCCGTCTGCCGATCATCCTGCGGGCGATCCTGCGACTCGCGGGCAACGACACCATCGCTGTCGGCACCCGTCTATGAGCCCCCGCCATTGCGGTACGTCGACCGCAGCGCGGCGGGTAGGGCGGCCGTCCTCCACTGGTTCGGACGGGACGGCCGTCCGTTCATCCCCCGGTGTCGATGCGTCGCCGATCGCGCCGGCACTGGGCCTCCCACCTGTCCTCGCCTGGGCCGGCGAGCGCGAGCCCTCCGACACAGCCACTCCACCGCTCCCGCTTGGTCGCTGGCAGGAGGCGGGAGGCGGGAGCGCCCGGAGTGGCCCGCGCCGGGTCCCTGGCGCCGGTGGCGGGCCACTCGTACCGGTGAATCGTCTTGTGGTCGAGGCCGACGCGTTCACCAACTGGACCTGCATGGGGTCGAGAGGCACCCGACAAAGCAGTAACGATCATGGCGCGGGTGTACCTGTGTCCGCCCGCGGCCGGTCATCCTCGCTCCGACTCGATCAGAGCAAGCCGCCCCACTCCCTGCACGGGGTGGGGCGGTTACGTTGCCCCGAACGAGTAATGGAGAAACATGATCGTTGGGGTTGTGGACTCTTTGTGGACTCCGATCACAGGAGAGGCCCCCTGGCGTGACCACCAGGGGACCTCTGACCTGCTAACTCATCCCGTGGGCGCGGACGGTTTCGAACCGCCGACATCCTGCTTGTAAGGCAGGCGCTCTACCCCTGAGCTACGCACCCGGCTCCCGGGCCATGCGCCCAGGACGAGTCGACAGCCTACATTGCCCGGGGCACGGTCCCGCAAACCCGTATCTGCGGGTCGGTCCGGGGGTTAGCCCCACCTTTGATCCGGGAGTGGCCCGGATCGCCCGGCGGGCTCTGGATCCATACGGTCGTAGAGCGCCCGACAGCGCTCGTCGTCCGTCCAGGGGGAGATCGTCATGGCCCGCAGCACTCGCACCGTCTGCAACACAGGCACCACAGGCACCACAGGCACCACAGGTACCACCCGCCCAGTCTCTGCCCGCGCGGTCGCCGTCGCCGGTGCCGTCGTCGTGCTCGTCGCCGGTCTCAGCGCCTGCGGCGCGTCCGCCGGGGACGACAAGGACCCCGATCGCCGGTCCTTCGACCTCCAGGGCCGCACGCTCACCGTCGACTCCGACGACTCGGCCCTCGAGATCGTCGCCGCCGACGAGAACCCGTCCGGCAAGATCGAGGTCACCCGGTGGTTCCAGGGCTCGGTCGTCGTCGGCAAGGAACCCAAGGCCACCTGGGTCATGCGGGACGACCGGCTGGTGCTGCGGCTGAAGTGTTCCGGCTTCATCGTCGACTGCTCGGGCAAGCACCGCATCGAGGTACCGCGGGGCGTCACCGTGAAGGTCCAGGACGACGACGGCAGCGTGCGCGCCCGCGGCTTCCGGGACCCGCTGAGCATCCGCACGGGCGACGGCTCGGTCCGTGTCACCGGCTCCACCGGCCCCCTGAACATCCGCACGGGCGACGGCTCCGTCCGCGTCTCCGACACCACCGGCCCCCTGGAGCTGCGCACCGGCGACGGATCCATTCGCGTCACCGACACCACCGGCCCCCTGCGGATGCGCACCGGCGACGGATCCATCCGGGCGAACGTCTCCTCCCGTGACGTCCGCGCCCGCACCGGCGACGGCTCGGTCCGTCTGGAACTCGGCGCCGTGCCGGACCGCGTGGAGTCCCGCAGCGGCGACGGTTCGGTGACCATCGCACTGCCCAAGGCCGCCTACCGCGTGGCCACCGAGACCGGTGACGGCGGCGTGGATGTGTCCGTCCCCCGCGACGAGACCAGCTCCCATGTGGTGTCCGCCCACACCGGCGACGGCAAAGTGACAGTCCGAACGGCGAACTAACCGGCCCGTGTGTTCGTCCTTAACCGGTGGGAGAATGACACCGGGCAGGGTGGACCACAGCACGGGAGAGGGATGTGACGGCGACTCCAGCGCAGCCGTACTCGCCGTCGCTGCCGCGCGCACACCGCCCGCGCCGCCGCCTCCCCCGCACCCCGGGCCCGCTCGGTGACGCGCTCACCCTGATGGCACTGCCCCTGCTGGCCGCGCTGGCGCTGCCCGCCGCCTTCGCGGGCGGGGGCACCCGGCGCTGGTTCGGCGGTCGTGCCGAGAGCCAGCGGGCCGAGGCACAGGCCGCGAAGGACGCCGCCGCGGCCGCCTTCTACGAGCTCGACACCGCGCAGCGCGACCTGCGCATCTCGATCGAGACGATCACCGCCGTCGACGCCTCCTCGGCCGCCCGGCGCGCCGTCGCCGACTTCGACGCGCTCGGCCGGCGCATCGACGAGGCCAGCCACCAGTACATCAGCGCCGTCGACGCCCATGACCTCGACCGCGACGACCTGGAGGCCTCGGCCGCCGCCCGCGCCCGCACGGAGCTGACCGCCGCCAAGGAGGAACTCGACCGGGTCAAGCAGGAGCTGGACCGGTTCACCGACGGCCTCGGCCCGCTGCTCGGCAAGGCCGAGACCCAGCTGGCCCGCCTCGCCCCCGCGGTCGAGCGCGCCCGCCAGGCCCTGCTCGCCGCCTCCAACGCGCTCGACTCCGTACGGACGACAGGGCTGAAGGCCGACGACCTCGCAGCCCGTCTCGCCGCCCTGTCTCCCGAGCTCACCAAGCTGAACCAGGGCGCCGGGCAGCACGGCGTGCCGCAGACCCTGGAGCGGGCCGAGCGGGTCACGCGCGAGGCCGAGGCGGTCCGCGTGGAGGCCGAGCGGCTGCCGGAGCGCGCCGCCGAGATCGATCACCGGCTCGTCTCCCTGCGCACCCGCGCCCAGGCCCTCACCACCCGCTCCGAGCAGGTCGACCCCATCCTGAGCGAGCTGCGCCGCCGCTTCACCGTGGCCTGCTGGCAGGACCTGCAACGCGTCCCCGACATCGCCGCCGAGAACGTACGCCAGGCCGAGACGAAACTGGCCGAGGCCCACACCGCCCGCGCCGAACAGCGCTGGGCCGACGCCACGGCCCTGCTGTCGACCGTACGAGCCCTCCTGAACACCACCGACGAGGCCGTCTCGGCCGCCGGCGACCGCCTGCACCGCCTGAACGCCGTACAGAAGGACCCCCAGCAGGAGATCGACCGCACCCGCTTCGCCATCCGCGACGCCCAGCGTCTCGCCATGGCCGGCCGCAACACCCCCGACCCGCGCCACGCCCGCCCTCTGGACGACGCGGTGTCCCGCCTGGAACGCGCCGTCGCCACCCTCGACGGCCGCCACCCCGACTACTGGCACTTCCTCACGGAAACGGAAGCCGTACGCCGGGCCGTGTCCCGCGTGGTGTCCCTGATCCGCGACGAACGCGGGGCCGCCGGTCATTGACGGCACGGTCGATTGACCGTGCCGGTTAACCTGTGCCCATGCCTCGCTACGAGTACCGCTGCCGGACCTGCGGCGACACCTTCGAACTCAGCCGTCCCATGGCGGAGTCCTCCGCTCCCGCGGCATGCCCCTCGGGCCACGACGACACGGTGAAGCTCCTGTCCACCGTCGCGGTGGGCGGCTCGGCCTCCGCCCCGGCACCCGGCACGGGTGGCGGAGGCGGTGGGGGCGGCTGCTGCGGTGGCGGCTGCTGCGGCTGACCCGGGGGCCGCAAGGCCTCGTGCGGATTTCCTCAGGGAACCTTCAGGTCCGGTTTTCTAGCGTGGCTGCATGACAGCCATCGCAGCGGACGCCGGTCCGCAGTGGGTCAACGACCTCATGGACGCGCTGGGCGCGCCGGGTGCCGGTCTCGCCATCGCCCTGGAGAACCTGTTCCCGCCGCTGCCCAGCGAGGTGATCCTGCCTCTCGCCGGGTTCGCCGCGTCCAGCGGGCGGACGAGCCTGCTGGCGGTCCTGCTGTGGACGACGGCCGGGTCGGTGATCGGCGCGCTCGCGTTGTACGGCGTCGGTGCGCTGCTCGGCCGTGACCGGACGGTGGCGATGGCGGCCCGGCTGCCGTTGGTGAAGGTCTCCGACATCGAGCGGACGGAAGCCTGGTTCCTGCGGCACGGCACCAAGGCGGTGTTCTTCGGCCGGATGATCCCGATCTTCCGCAGCCTGATCTCCGTACCGGCGGGTGTGGAGCGCATGCGCCTGCCCGTGTTCCTGGGGCTGACCACCCTGGGCAGCGCGATCTGGAACACGGCGTTCGTGCTCGCCGGCTACTTCCTCGGCGCGAACTGGCACCAGGTGACCGACATCGTCTCCGCCTACTCGAAGGTGGTCCTCGCCGCGGCCGCCCTGGCAGTGGTGGCGTTCGCCGGAGTACGGCTGCTGCGACGCGCCGAAAGGGGCGCGGGGAACTGCGCGACGAGCCACGACCAAGCCGCACCGGCGCGGTCACCGCACGCCCCGAGCTCTTAGGGCCCTTCAGCCGGGCCCAGCGGTAGCCGTCCGCAGCAACTCCCGCAGGATCCGCTCCCCGGCCAGCACACCCCGCTCGGGAAGCGCCCTGATCGCGGGAGCCGTCCAGTCGGTGTCGGCCAGCTCCCCGTGGCCCGGGCGCCAGCCCTGGTCGGCCGCGAGGAGCAGGTCGGCGTCGAGCAGGGAGTCCCCGGCGGCGAGGGTGAGATCGGCGCCGGTCCGGCGAGCGACCTCGCGCATCGCCGCGCTCTTGGTGAGCGGCTTGGGCACGGCGTAGATCTTGCGGCCCTGGAGGGACACGGTCCAGCCGCGGTTCTCCGCCCAGACCGCCAGTTCCTTCACCCAGTCCTCGTTCAGCAGTTCACGCTCGACGACGAGGTAGGCGAAGAGGTCGTCGGCGACGCGGTGCTTGCGCACCCAGACCGGGTCGGCGGCCCTCAGCAGGTGTTCCTGCACCTCGGACAGGGGCGCGCACTGTTCGGCCAGCCGCGCGGTCACCTGTGCGTGCCAGTCCGGGTCGGACACGCCGTCCACCAGGATGTGGCCGCCGTTGGCGCAGATCGCGTAGGTGGGCGCGGGGCCCGGCAGGTTGATGCGCAGGTACTGCTTGCGCGTGCGGGTCGTCGTCGGCACGAACACGGCCGTGTCGCCCAGGTCCGTGAGGAGCTGGGCCGCCGTCTCCGTCATGTACGACAGCGGTCTGCTCTCGTGCACCTCCACACACAGCAGCCGGGGCGCCCGTGCGTCCGGCATGGTCAGCGCCAGGGCCCCGGCGGAGTAGATCAGCGTGCGGTCGAGGTCGCTCGCGACGAGTGCGGGCATCAGACCGTCACCGCCTTGCCGTCGGCGCCGGTCGCGCCCCGGGTGTACTTGGGGTGGATCAGCCCGACGCAGGTGTAGGGCAGTTCGGCCACCTCCTCGACGGGTACGCCGCGTTGCTCGGCCAGCAGGCGTACGTGGTCGAGGTCCCTGCCCGCCCCGGCGCGTGCCAGGACCTTCCAGGGCACGCGGCGCAGCATCACGCGGGTGGTCTCGCCGACGCCCGGCTTGACGAGGTTCACGTCGTGGATGCCGTACTCCTCACTGATGCGCTCGACGGCGGCCCAGCCCTCCCAGGTGGGCGAGCGGTCGGCGGCGAGCAGTTCCTTGGCCTGGGCGCAGGCCGCGTCGGCGACCTCCGGGAAGCGGGCGGAGACGGCGTCCAGGAAGGCCACCGAGACGTCGGTGGCGGCGAGTTCGCGGTAGAACTTGGCGCCGTGGAAGTCGTGCGGTCCGACCAGGTCCGCCCGCAGGACGGTCCGCGAGATCAGGCCGGACACGGTCGAGTTGAGGCAGGCGGAGGGGATGAGGAAGTCCTCGCGGGTGCCGTAGGTCCGTACGCAGGAGCCCGGGTCGGCCAGGACCGCTATCTCGGGGTCGAAGCCGGTGACGCCGTCGGACTTCTCGAACTCCTCCAGGGCCTGGGCGAGTTCGCGGGTGATGGCGCCCTTGCCGGTCCAGCCGTCGACGAAGACGACGTCCCGGGGGTCGTGGTGCTCGGCGAGCCAGCGCAGGGCGTTGGCGTCGATGCCGCGGCCGCGGACGATCGACACGGCGTAGTGCGGCAGGTCGAGCCCGTGCCGGTGCTGGGCCCAGCGGCGCATCAGAATGCCGACGGGGGTGCCCGCGCGGGCCAGGGAGACCAGGACGGGGCGCGGAGACCGCTCCGCGAGGACCGTCTCGGTGACGACGCCGACCGCCTGGGCGATGCGGGCCGCCGAGGTCTCCAGGGCGGAGTGGAACAGCTCCTGGTACTGCTCGCTCGGCTGGTACTCCACGGGCAGCGACTCGGCGTAGTGCGCGCCGCCGCTCTGGATCGCCTCCTCGCGCTCCTCGGTCGGCGCCTCCAGCGTCACGTCCGAGAGGTCCTGGAGCAGCCAGCCGACCTCCTCTGGCGCGTACGAGGAGAAGGCGGGGCCGCGGAGGGGCTCGGGCAGCATGGAGGGCCTTTCGGGGGCGTGCGGGGGCTCTGGGGCGTACGACGGCACGACGGCGAGGAGGACGTGCGGCGTGTGCGCGGCGAGCTGGGTCAGCAGGCCGTCGGACGCGTGCAGCCGGGGGGTGTCCGCAGCCGAGTCGACGACGGCGACGACGGCGTCGAAGTCGGCGCCCGCGACGTTGTAGGCGTACCGCTCGCCCGGTCCGTCGGCGGGGTCGTCGTGCGCGGGGAAGACGAGTCGGGTGCGTATCGCGTAGCCGGGGTCGTCGACGGCGAGGACGGGCGAGCGGGTGGTGGTGGAGTAGCGCACCTCGGTGTCCGTCACCCGCTCCAGGGCTTCCGCGAGCCGCAGCGGGGCGTACATCAGCTCCTCGAAGCCGAGGACGAGCACGCGGCGGGTGTCGGCGGGCAGTGCCTCGGCGAGCCTGCCCGCCATGGCGGGCAGCGCGTCCTCCAGGCGCTTCCGGTGCGCGGGGGTGAAACCGTGTCGGCCCCCGTCGGGCAGGCTCTCGGGCCAGCGGAGGTCTATGCGGGTGACGTGGGGGTGAGCACGGTTGTCGTCCGGGTGCGGGCCGGTGGGGGCTGTTCGCGCAGTCCCCCGCGCCCCTGGCGGGTTGGCGGCAACGCCCTCAAGGGGCGCGGGGAACTGCGCGACCGGCCACGACGCTGCCGCAGACGACCGATCACCTGTCGCGGCACTCTCTGACTCGTACCGCGCCACAAGCTCCTGCCCCTTCTCCAGCACCCCCTCCGGCAGCCGTACGGTCCCGGAAGCAGCGGCCACCAGATCGACCCGGGCGCCGATCTCCCCGGCGAATTCCGCGAGGCGACTCGCATCGGCCGGCGACCGCATGTCCACCAGCGCCACCACGACATACCGCCGCCGCGGATACCGCTCATGAAGATCCCGGACGGTGTTCAGCACCGTGTTCCCCGTGGAGAACTCGTCGTCGACCAGGACCAGCGGCCCGTCGCCGGTGAGCAGCGCCGGGTCCTCCGGCAGCAGCAGATGCGAGGTCGCGTGCGAGTGGGACTCCTCGAAGCCGCCGGCCGGGGCGAGACCGGCGACGGGGCGGCGGGTGGAGTGCAGGTAGGGGGCGAGGCCCAGGCCGTCGGCGACGGAGTGGCCGAGGCCGGTCGCCGTCTCCGCGTAGCCGAGGACGACCGCGCGGCGTGCCTCGTCGGCGCCCAGCAGTTCACGCACGCGGCGGCCCAGCTCGACGCCGTAGCCGTAGACCACGGACGGCGACTGCGGGACGTGCTTGCCCAGCACGTTCGACACCAGCAGGTGTGCCCGCTTGGGGTTGCGGCGCAGCGCCAGTCCCAGCAGGTCGGTCAGCCGGTCGTCGCCGACGAGCTCGACGCCGAGCCGCTCGGCGACCCAGCTGCCCGACCAGACGCCGTCGGCACCGCCGGCTCTCCCGGACCGCCGCACCTCGTCGCCGTCGCCGTCGCGCACCTGGCGGCGCACCCCCTCGTTCACTGCCTTCTCCATGAATTCCCTGCGTCGAAGTCGCCGGTATCCCCGGCGAGTCTGCGTTCCTCGGATGCCGTGCGTTCAGTCGCCCAAGCCCGCCGCGAGCAGCTCCACGAAGCCGATGTCCTCGTTCGCCACGCCGAAAACCTCGGCACGCAGCAGCGTCCGCTCGGCCCAGGCCCGATGCGGCTTCACCTCGTTCATCTTGTTCGTGTACGCCGACCTCAGCACACCCCCGCCACCGCGCTCGGGGCGCAGGATGTCCTGGGCGTCCGAGAACTCCTCGTGGCTGACGACCGACAGGGCGTGCACGGGCAGCACGTGCGAGGGGTGGATGCAGGTCTTGCCCAGCAGTCCGTTGGCCTGGTCCAGGGAGATCTCCCTGAGCAGGCCGTCCATGGCGTGCTCAATCAGCTTCTCGCGCAGTTCCGCGGCCTGCACCTCCAGGAAGGGGCTCTGCCGCAGCAACGGCTTGAACATGCGCTCCTGCACCCGGAAGTACTCCCACACCGGCCCGGTCACGGTGAAGCCGGTCCCGTCGGCGCGGCCCAGCATGTTCACCACGTCGGCGATCACGGAGGCGACGACCTGCACGTCGTAGGCCGTCATGTCGGGGCCTCTGCGCAGCCCGTACGAGGAGCAGAAGTCCGTCACGCCGAGGCGCAGGGCGAGGACGCGGTCGCGGTACTTGTCGACGGCCCGGGAGATGCCCTCCAGGGTCGGCACGCGTGACTCGCGGTAGAGCAGCTCCGGCGACTCCAGCACCGGCATGGCGAAGAGGCGGCGGCCGCCTTCGGCCTCGGCGGTCGCCAGCGCCTCCAGGAAGGGCATGCCGCGTTCCTCGGTGAACTTCGGCAGTACGAATCCGGACAGCAGCCGGACGGCGGGCCCGAGGCGTCGTACCAGGTCGGGGATCTGCTCGGGGACGCGGACCCGGATGAAGAGCAGCGGCAGGTCCGCGCCCGGGAGGCCGGCGAGGGCCGTGAGCTGGCGGACGAGGTTCTCCTCGCCCGGGCCGACGTCCGCGTCGTCGATCGAGTCCTCCAGGCACAGGACCATGGAGACCACGCCGCGACCGGCCTGCTTGAGGATGTCGTCGGCGAGGCGTTCCCGGGTGGCCGGGCTGTAGAGCGTGGCGCCCAGGGCGGCCGAGAGCAGCCAGGCCGGCGACTCCGCGGTGAACGTGCACGGCTCGCGGTAGAAGAGACGCTTCCGCACCTCAGGGGCGATGTGCCCGAAATGACGCATGGAACTCCCCCGTGGTGGTTGTGCGACCTGCGAATCGTCGAAAGCTGGCCGGTAATAGTACGTAGAAGTCCATGGCAGAGGTTCCCGTCAGGCATGAATTTCAGGTAACGCGGGCAAGCACAGCCGGGCCCGGCCATCACGACGGTAGTCCCCGAGGCCCGTCGGCGCCGCTCGTGACGACGCGGGGCCCCGCGTTGTCGTGAGCAGGACCGAGAAGGCAGGATGACCGCATGACGCACGCGATGCTGAAGGGGTCGAACGTCCCGCTGGAAGTCACCACGGTACGCGCCGTGCTGCGCTGGACACCCGGGCAGGGGGTTCCGGACGTCGACGCCTCCGCGCTGCTCATCGGCCCCGACGGTCGTGTGCGCTCCGACGAGGACTTCGTCTTCTACAACCAGCCCCGGCACCCTTCCGGGAAGGTGTGGCGGCTCGGCAAGAAGCGGGTCGCCGAGGGCCTGACCGACACGATCCAGACAGATCTCGCCGGTGTCGAGTCGGGAGTCAGCCGGATCCTGCTGGTCGCTTCGGCGGACGGCGTCACGTTCGACCACGTACAGGCCCTGCGCATTCTGCTGTACGACGCGGCGGGCTCCGGCGCGGAGGCGCTGGCGTACTTCGACGTCAAGCCCACCACGGGCAAGGAGACCGCGCTGATCTGCGGCGAGCTGTACCGGCGCGGAGAGGGCTGGAAGTTCCGGGCGCTGGGCGAGGGTTATTCGAACGGGCTCCAGGGGCTCGCCACCGACTACGGCATCTCGGTGGACGAGTCGGAGGCGATGGAGGAGTCGGCCGGGCAGCCGACCACGGCCGGCGCGGCCCAGCCCGCGACCGCCGACCCGGCACAGCCCACGACCCCGGCCGCCACCCAGCCCGCCCCCGAGGTGTCCCGGCCGCTGCCGCCGGAGCAGCCGACCGCAGTGCCCGCGCAGCCCGGGTACGGGTATCCGCCCCAGCAGCCCCCGGCGACCCAGCCGGCGTACGGCTACCCGCATCCCACCAGCCAGCCCGCCTACGGCTATCCGCAGGCGCCGGCGACGGCGGGCGTCACGGGGGCGCAGTCCGGCTACGGCTACCCGCAGCCGGTCGCCGCCGCGGCCCCCGACCCGGACTTCCGCCTGCCCCCGCAGGGCCCGCAGTTCATCGGACGCTAGCGCCCCGACAAGCAGGACCCGAGGGCCGGCACCCGCAAGGGCCCGGCCCTCAGCGCTGGACCTTCGTCTTGT
>NZ_NGFN01000202.1 GCF_002148965.1 Streptomyces swartbergensis
CCGGCAAGGGCCCCCTCGCCCTGCGCGTGGCCCTGGAGACCRGCGCCGGCTTCGACCTGACCGAGGCCGGTACTCAGAAGCGGCTGGCGGTGTACGTCGTGGGGGACCCGCAGGAGGTCCAGGGCATCGCCCGGCTCGGCCCGGACCCGCTGGCCGACGACTTCGACGAGCGGCGCTTCACGGAACTGCTGGCCGGTGAACGGCGGCAGGTCAAGGGCGCGTTGCGCGACCAGAGCCTGATCGCGGGCGTGGGCAACGCCTACAGCGACGAGATCCTGCACGCGGCGAGGATGTCGCCCTTCAAACTGGCCGCGTCCCTGACCGAGGAGGAGACCGGGCGGCTGTACGCGGCCCTGCGCGACACGCTCACCGAGGCGGTCGAACGCTCCCGGGGCGTGGCGGCGGGCCGGCTGAAGGCCGAGAAGAAGAGCGGCCTGCGCGTGCACGGCCGCACGGGCGAGCCCTGCCCGGTGTGCGGCGACACCGTCCGCGAGGTGTCCTTCAGCGATTCCTCGCTGCAGTACTGCCCGACCTGCCAGACCGGTGGCAAACCGCTGGCGGACCGCAGATTGTCCCGGCTGCTGAAGTGACCCGTCCTCGGCCTCACCGGGCAGGGCGCGACCACTCGAACATGAGGATGGTCGCGTCGTCCCGCAGCCGGCTGGTGGACGAGTCGAGGATGGAGTGGATGAGGCGCCGCAGCGTCTCGGGCGCCAGCTCGCCCGCTGCCGTCGCCCGGATGATGTAGTCGGCGAACTGCTCCAGCCCGAACTCCGCGCCGTCGGCACCCCTGGCCTCGGTGACCCCGTCGGTGTACATCAGCACCCGGTCGCCGGGCTTCAGCGCGATCTCGTGTGTCCGCCGCTGCCGCCCGGCGAGCAGCGAGGGCAGTCCCATCGGCGGATCCGGGTCGCGCCGCATGGCGTCGACAAGCAGCCGCTGGTCGCGGATGAGCAACGGGGTGGGATGCCCGCAGTTGCTCCACCGCAGCATCCCGGAGGCCAGGTCCAGCTGGGCCAGCACGCCCGTGCAGAACTGGTCGGGCAGCCAGTGCGCCAGCGCGTCGTCGACGCACTGCACCAGCTCGGGCAGGTCCGCCCCGGTCCGCCGGGCGTTGCGRCACGCGGCCAGTGAGACGGCCGTGGTCAGCCCGGAGGCCAGGTCGTGTCCCATGGCGTCCAGGACCGTGGCGTGCAGGGTCGTGTCCGTGAGGGAGTGGTCGAAGGCGTCGCCGCCGATCTCGTAGGCCGGCTCCAGCACAGCCGTGGACACGACGTGCTGGGTGCCGATCGTGCGGGGCGGCAGGAAGGCCCGCAGCATCTCGGCGGGCAGGCGCATCGGATTCGTGCGCGTACGCCGGACGAAGGAGTCCTGGTACGCCCGGGTGGACGTGATCATCATGGCGAGGAGCGTGGCGAGGGCCCTGCCGCGGCGCAGGACGGCCGGCGTCAGCGAGGGCGCGTGCACGGCGAGGACGCCGAGGCGTTCCGCTCCGTCCACGAGGGGGATCCAGGCCGTCATGCCGCCCGACTCGGACTCCTCCACGCGCAGGGACTGGGTGCGGTAGGTCCAGCCCGCGAGCGAGTCGTCGACGGGCAGGGGCGGGGTGACGTCGGTGAGCGGGACGAGCCGGCGCTGCTGGATGTCGGCGAGGTAGACCACGGAGTGCTGGAGCCCCAGGGCCTTGGTGCAGCGGGCCGCCGCGGTGGTCAGGTCCAGCGCCGCGTTCTCCGGATCGGCGAGGAACTCCTCCAGGCGACCGTCGCCGGTCTCTGCCGTCGCCACCTCGTCTCCCCTCGCCGGGACCGCGGGCACCCGGACCTCCCGGGCGTGTCGTCCAGCAGTCTCACACCGGGGCGCACGAGATGCCCGGCGACCGGGGCGGACGGACGACAGCCCCTCCGCGGAGCAGGCGGGGATGTGCCGGACGGCGCTATTGCGGCTGAAGTCTCACCAGGACCTCTCCGGCCGCCGAGCGGACCTCGTAGCGGGCGGTCTCGTCGGGATGCATGGAGGAGCTGGCCATCATCGTGTTGGGGTGGGTGTCGTGCCCGGGCCCGTGCCAGCTGGTCGCGGTCTCCTCCGTGCCGTCGCGGCCGACGATGACGAGGTGGCAGGGCCGGGGACCGGCCGCGTCCTTCACCTTCAGTTCGACCTGGCTGCCCGAGGCCTTGTCCTCGACGGTGACCTGGGCCCAGACACCCGACCGCGCGTCGGTCGCCGCGATCCGCACCGGCTCCTCGGGGCTGCCCTGCGCCATCATCGCGACCCCCGGTACCGACACGGCGAACACCACCGACGCGGCCAGGGCGAACAGCATGCGCCTGCGCCCGGCCCGGCGCCGCGTCGCCACCTCGGCCAGCAGCCGGTCCAGCATGCGCGGCCCGGGCTGCGCCATCGGGTGCACGAACCGTGGCGTCGCCCGCCGGTACAGCATCAACTGCCGTGTCGTCGGGCCGAATTCCGTCACCTCTGCGGCGCACCGAGGGCACTCCATGAGGTGGTCCTCGAAGCGGAAGGCCTCCGCCTCGTCCAGCACGCCGAGCGCGTAGGCGCCGACGTCGCGATGCCTTTCCAGGGACCTCATGCCGAATCCTCGTGCCGTTGGGTGCGGGTGGGGTTACTCCTTGCTCCCACCGGTACGGACCAGGCAGCGGAATCACTCAAGCCGGTGACACAATCGCAACCAAAGGATTCGGAGCGCCCCGGCCCGCGGATTGGTCCGGGGACGCGGAAATCTAAAAAAGATGGATGGCGAGGTGTCCCAGCGGCAGTCCGAGCTGCCAGGCGGGCGTCCAGACCTTCGGCCCCTCGTCCTCACCGACCACCGGAGCGCCGCCCGGCACCGCGTTCAGGTCGGGCGCGAGCAGCTCCGTCTCCTGGAGCCAGCGCCAGGCCTCCTCCGCCAGGTCCAGGTCCGGCGCGGGCCGACCCGACTCCGCGGCCCCGGCGGCGACCTCGGCCAGCCGCTCGCGCACCCACTCCTGCCACGGCTGGTCGTAGGCCGTCAGTGACAGCCACGTCTCCAGTTGCGTGACGACCCTGATGCCCGAGAGCTCTCCCTCGGTGTCGGAGAGGAAGATGGTCAGCGCCAGGGCGTCCCGCCCCGCGCGGAACTCGAAGGACGTCGGCGGCATCAGATCGCCGCTCCGCAGCAGCTCGTCGGCGATGTACTCGGCATACAACCACGCCATGGGGACGGTCAGTTCACCGTCGGCGCCGTCCGTGCCCTCTTCGCTTCTGTGCAGCATCCCTTCCTGCCTTCCTCCGGTACGTGCGCGTCGCCCGACACCGGGCCCCGGGGCGCTGACGGCCCCATCCGGAACACGGATGGGAACAGCCGATTACTCAACCGGGGTCCGCAGCAAGGCGCTTTACGGAGGTTTGACTCAGCCATGGGTTTCAGCGCAGGTCGGCGGCGTACCCCGGAAGCACCCGGCGCAGGGCGCGCAGCGCGTAGTACGCGCGGGACTTCACGGTACCGGGCGGGATGCCGAGGGTCGCCGCGGCTTCCGCCACACTCGCCCCCTGGAAGTACACGAGCACCAGGACTTCACGGTGTTCCGGAGTGAGTGTCTTCACAGCCTGGCGGACGTCGAGCATCGCCACGGCCCGCTCGGCGTGGTCGGAGATGACCCGCGCGTTCTCCAGCACCGCGTCGCCGACCTCGGCCGGACGGGCCTGCCGGGCCCGCCGGGCGTCGATCGCGAGCCGCCGCGCGACGGTCATCAGCCAGGGCCGTACGGACTCGAAGTCGTCGGCGCGCAGCGCCTCGGGGTGCTGCCAGGCACGCACCAGCGTCTCCTGGACCAGGTCCTCCGCGCGCTGCCGGTCGCCGTCGCAGAGCCGGAGCAGGAGCGCGAAAAGGGGCCGGCCGTGCTCCCGCTGCAGTGCGGCGAGCTCGTGCTCGGCGGTCGTTCCGTTGGTGAGAGTGGATCCGGCCGTCATGGCCGTATGCCACCGCAGGGCCCAGCCGGGGGACAGGGCACGTATCCGCCTGTGCGGCGGACGGTCGATCGCGTCGACGAACGGTTCGACGAACGGTCACGCGCCCGGCCATGTGGGTGCCGGACGGGCTGATGAGCGTGTCGGAGCCGCGTGGGGCGCGGTGAGCCTTCTTTCCTGTTTGTGCGTAAATACGACCACAACGCCCACAGTGGGGTGAATGCATGATCGCACGCAGTCGACAGGTGGCCCTGGCCCTGACCGTCGCCCTCGCCGCGGGTGCCGCCTGCCAGGCCCGCAGCCACGAACCGACCGGCCCCGGACGCCCGGCGCCCTCCGCGGTGGAACCCCGCGGCTTCACACTGGTCGCCTCCGGCGACGTCCTCCCGCACAGCACGATCATCGACCGGGCCCGCTTCGACGCCGGCGGCACCGGCTACGACTTCCGGCCGATGCTCGCGGGGATCCGCTCCGTCGTCTCCCGCGCCGACGTGGCCCTGTGCCACATGGAGACGGTGTACGGCGCGGACGGCGACTACACCGGCTACCCCACCTTCAAGTCCCCGCCCGAGGTCGCCCGGGCCCTCGCCGCCACCGGCTACGACGGCTGCTCCACCGCCTCCAACCACACCCTCGACGACGGCGCCGACGGCATCCGCCGCACCCTCGACGCCCTCGACCGCGCGGGCGTACGGCACGCCGGCTCGGCACGCGCCGAGGAGGAGGCCCGTACGGTGACGATCCTCCAGGCGGGCCCGGCGAAGGTCGCGCACCTCGCCTACACCTACGGCACCAACGGCATCCCGCTGCCGGACGGACAGCCCTGGGCCGTGAACCTCATCGACGAGGCCAGGATCCTCGAGGACGCCCGGGCCGCGCGCCGGGCCGGCGCCGACGTGGTCGTGGTCTCCACACACTGGGGCACCGAGTGGCAGGACGCCCCCGACGAACAGCAAGTGACCCTGGCCCGCAGCCTCACCGCCGCGAGCAGCGGGGGCCGCCCCGACGTCGACCTCGTCCTCGGCACCCACGCGCACGTCCCGCAGGCCTACGAGAAGGTCAACGGCACCTGGGTGATCTACGGCATGGGCGACCAGATCGCCGGCGAGATGACCAACCACCAGGGCGCCCGGGACCCGCGCGGCAACCAGTCCACCCTCGGCCGCTTCACCTTCGCCCCGCCCGCACGGCCGGGCGGCCGCTGGGAGGTGACCAAGGCCGAGTTCGTCCCGCAGCTGTTCGACGTCGACGCCGGCCGGGTCGTCAACCTCAACCGGGCGATCGCCCAGGGCGCCGGCGTCCAGGCCGTCCGCGACCGCATCCGCGACGTCGTGCTCAGCCGGGGCGCGGCCGAAGACGGTCTGGTGATGGGGGAGTAGGGCCTCACTCGCCGTCCGGGCGGCGCCTCGCCAGCTCCGAGCGCCGGTAGGAGTACGCGAAGTAGACCACGAGCCCCAGCGCGAACCACACGGCGAACCGCGCCCAGGTCTGCCACTGGAGGAAGGTGATCAGCCAGATCGAGAAGACGATGCCCACGGCCGGCACGACCGGCATCCACGGCGTGCGGAACGTGCGCGGCAGGTCCGGCTGCCGGTAGCGCAGCACGATCACCGCCGCGCACACCACCACGAACGCCAGCAGGATGCCGATGTTGGTCAGCTCGGCCGCCTCGCCGATCGGCAGGAACCCGGCGATGGCGGCCGACGCGAACCCCACGATCCAGGTGACACGCGTGGGCACGTGCCGCGTCGGGTGCGTCTTCGCGAACCACCTGGGCAGCAGCCCGTCACGGGACATGGAGAACCACACCCGGGTCACGCCCAGCATGAACGTGAACATCACCGTGAGGATGCCGATGATCGCGCCCACCGCGATGACGTCCGCCAGCCCGCTCAGCCCCACCGACTTGAACGCCGTCGAGAAGCCGCTCTCCTTGTCGATCTCCTTGTAGTCCTGCATGCCCGTCAGCACCAGGCAGGCCGCCACGTACAGCACCATCGAGATGGCGAGCGAGTAGATGATCGCCTTCGGCATGTGCCGCTGGGCGTCCTTGGACTCCTCGGCCGCCGTCGACATGGCGTCGTAGCCGAACACCGCGAAGAACACCGTCGCCGCGCCCGTGAACGCCCCGCCGACCCCGTACGGGAAGAACGGGTTGTAGTGCGCCGTGTCGATGTGGAACACGCCGACCCCGATCACCAGCAGCACGACCAGGACCTTCAGCACCACCACGACCGTCTCGAACCGGGCCGCGTTCTTGATGCCGAGGGTGAGCAGATACGCGATCAGCAGGCACAGCAGCGCCGCGAACAGGTCGACCTTGTGCCCGTCACCGGTGCCGGGGGCGCCCAGCATCCAGTTCGGCAGGTCGGCGCCCATCTCACCGACCAGGAAGCTGAAGTAGCCGGAGATGCCGATCGCGACCACCGCCACGATCGCCGTGTACTCCAGCAGCAGGTCCCAGCCGATGAACCAGCCCGCGAGCTCGCCGAGCACCGCGTAGCCGTAGGTGTAGGCGGAACCGGCCTTCGGGATGAGCCCGGCGAACTCGGCGTAGGACAGGGCGGCCGCGGCACTCGCGACGCCCGCGATGAGGAAGGAGACGAGCACGGCCGGACCGGCCGTACCGTTGGCCACGGTTCCGGCGAGGGTGAAGATGCCCGCGCCGATGATGCCGCCCACGCCGATGGCGGTCAGCTGCCACAGCCCCAGGGACCGTTCGAGCTGGGTGCCCTTGCCGACTTCCGTCTCCTCGATCTGCTCGATGGGTTTGCGACGGAGAATCCCCTGACCCATGCGGAGCCCGGCCATGCGCCTCACCTCTTCGCGATCGGCAAACGGCTGATGGCGGATCATGATGGCCCAGGTGCCCCCGTGACGGAAGACACCGCGAGGGCCCTGTCGCCTCAGGGGGCCACGGCGTAGCTCAGGTCGTGCGCGACGAGGGACACGGGCTTCAGACGCAGCCACACCGTCCCCCGCTGCGCGGGATCGTCGTGCAGGTAGTGCACGAATCGCTCGTCCCACCGCGCCTCGTCGGCGCCCAGATAGCGGACGAGCTTGCGCCGGCCCCGCTCGACGTCGAACGGCAGGAGCTCGGCCCGGCCCCGCGCGATCACCTGCCGGACCAGCCCCGTCGCCAGATCGCACTCGTCCACCACCAGCGCGACCCCGGGATCGGCCCGCACCCGGTCGAAGAGGCGCGCCCAGGGCCCGGTCAGCACCCAGAAGGCGCCCTCCTCCCACAGGAACCAGACGGGCCGGACCGTCGGCCCGTTAGTGGCGAGGCGCGCGGTGAGCGGCCGGTGCAGAAAGGTGTCCACGTCGAAGGCAGCAGAAGTCACCGCAGCATCCTCGGGCCCACGTGATCCTCGTGTACACCGACCGGGGACCTAGGTCCCCGGTATGCCGATGAGGCCTACGGCACCACCGTCACCGGCCACCGCCCCGCCTTCACCAGCCGCACCGCCACCGATCCGACGATGCGGTGGCCCGCCTGTTCGGACGCGCCCACGACCACCGCGTCCGCCTTGAGTTCGTCCGCCGCCTTCACCAGGCCGTTGTACGGATCGCCGCGGAACGTCTGGAACTCCCAGCGGACCTCGAATATCCCCTTGAGCCGCTCGGCCGCGTCCCGGATCTGCGCCACCAAGTCCTCGGCGATCTCGTCGGTCGTCCCGGCCACCGGCGCCCCGAGCGCCGCGCCCGCCGCCAGTACCGGCTGCACGTACACCACGGCGAGCAGCGCGTGCTGGCGCCGGGCCAGGCCGGCGGCGTAGGCCGCGGCGCGCAGGGACGAGTCGGAGCCGTCCACCCCGGCCACGATCACCTTCGGCCCGTCCGTGCCCCGTTCGAACTGATGGGAGTGCTGTTCCGTCACGCTGCGAGGCTATCGAAGGCCACAGGTCAGGTCTGGGGGCGGGAGCGCTCGAGGGGCGAGAGGACACGGGTGTTCCTAGAGTCGGAACATGAGTGCCATCGCGGACAGCGGGACGGCCGACAAGGGCACCGCGGGTCCGATACGGCCGCCCCGCGGCCGGGCCCACGGTTTCCTGAGCCGGGTACCCGAGGGCTTGGCGGTCCTCTTCGGCGCCCTGGGCCTGCTCTGCGCCCTGCTGGCGGTCATCCCGCCGCTGCGCACCGGGCTCCGCCCCCTCGTCCGCTTCCTCGACCTGCTGCTCGTCCCCGTCAGCGCCAACCTCGCCTACGCGGTCTTCCTGTTCCTGCTCGCCGCCGCGACCGGCGCCCGCAAGAAGATCGCCTGGTGGCTGGTCGTCGTCTACCTGGGTTTGCTGGTCCTGACCGACATCCTCGGCATGGCCGTCGGCGAGTTCAGCGAGTCCGTCCCGTCCTTCGTGGTCTGCGGCCTCGCCCTGGTCCTGCTGATCGTCGCGCGCGGGGAGTTCTACGCCGCCTCCCGCCGGGCCGCCGTACGCCGGGCGCTCGCCGTCCTGGCGGCCGGGCTGGCCGTGGCGATCCTGGCCGGCTGGGGGCTGGTCGAGGCGTTCCCGGGCACGCTGCCCCGCGGCGAGCGCCTGGCCTGGGCCGCGAACCGGGTCCTGGGCGGCCTGGTGCCCGCGGGCAGCTTCGACGGCCGCCCGCCGCACGCCCTGTTCTTCCTGCTCGGCCTGTTCGGCGCGCTCGCCCTGCTGAACGCCGCCGCCACCCTGTTCCGCTCGCAGCGCCTGGAAGCCGCCCTGCACGACGACGAGGAGCCCCGCATCCGCGCCCTCCTCGCCCGCTACGGCGACCAGGACTCCCTCGGCTACTTCGCCACCCGCCGCGACAAGGCCGTCGTCTTCTCGCCCAGCGGCAAGGCCGCCGTCACCTACCGCGTCGAGGCCGGCGTGTGCCTGGCCAGCGGCGACCCGGTGGGCGACCGGGAGGCCTGGCCGCACGCGATCGCCGTCTGGCAGGACGTGGCCCGCCGGCACGCCTGGGTACCGGCCGTGATGGGCGCCTCCGAGGAGGGCGCCAAGGCCTTCGTCCGCGCCGGGCTCGGCGCGCTCCAGCTCGGCGACGAGGCGATCCTGCACGTCCGCGACTTCGACCTCGACGGCCGCGACATGCGCGTCACCCGCCAGGCCGTCAACCGCGTCCGCCGTGCCGGCGCCACCTGCCGCGTCCGCCGCCACTCGACCCTGAGCGAGGAGGAGATGCGGCAGATCGTCGAACGGGCCGACGCCTGGCGCGACACCGAGACCGAACGCGGCTTCTCCATGGCCCTGGACCGGCTGGGCGACCCGGCCGACGGCGACTGCCTCCTGGTCGAGGCCCACGACAAGGACGGCCGCCTCCTCGCCCTCCAGTCCTTCGTGCCCTGGGGCAGGGACGGCGTCTCCCTGGACCTGATGCGCCGTGACCGCACCGCCCCCAACGGCGTCATGGAGTTCATGGTCGCCGAACTGTGCCACGCCGCACCGAAACTGGGCGTGCGCAGGATCTCGCTGAACTTCGCCGTCTTCCGCTCCGTGTTCGAGGAGGGCGCCCGCATCGGCGCCGGACCGGTGCTCCGCCTCTGGCGCCGCCTGCTGCTGTTCTTCTCCAAGTGGTGGCAACTGGAGGCCCTGTACCGGTCCAACGCCAAGTACCACCCCGAGTGGTACCCCCGCTTCCTCTGCTACTCGGAGGCCGCCTCCCTCGCCCGGGTCGGACTCGCCTCCGGCATCGCCGAGGGCTTCGTGTCCGTACCTTCGATGCACAAGCTCTGGGGAAAAGGGCACTCGAAGGATGGACAGCGGCCCGCCACCACGGAGGGGCTGCCGTCAGTGGCGGCGCTCGGCCTCGCCGGAGGGGACGGGACCGAGCCCGCCGACCCCCTCGCCGGCCTGTCCGACCAGGTCCGCGTCCGGCACCGCAAGCTCGACCGGCTGCGCGCCGCCGGCACCGACCCCTACCCGGTGGGCGTACCGGCCCCCACCCACGCCCTCGCCGAGGTCGGAGAGGACCAACAGGTCACCGTCGCCGGCCGGGTCATGCTGGTCCGCGACTTCGGCGGCATCGTCTTCGCCGTCCTGCGCGACTGGTCCGGCGACCACCAGCTCGCCCTCACCCGCGACCGCTCGGGACCCGCCCTGGACCGCTTCACCGCCGACACCGACATCGGCGACCACATCACCGCCACCGGCCGGGCCGGCGTCAGCGACAAGGGCGAGCCCACCGTCTTCGTCACCTCCTGGCAGCTCACCGGCAAGTGCCTGCGCCCCCTGCCCGACAAACGCCGAGGCCTGGCCGACCCGGAGGCCAAGGTCCGCCGCCGCTACCTCGACCTGGTCACGAGCCCCGACGCCCGCGAGGTGATCCGCGCCCGCTCCACCGCCGTCCAGGCGCTGCGCCAGGGCCTGCTGGAACGCGGTTACCTGGAGGTCGAGACACCGATGCTCCAGCAGATCCACGGCGGCGCCAACGCCCGCCCCTTCACCACCCACATCAACGCCTACGACCTCGACCTCTACCTGCGCATCGCCCCCGAGCTGTACCTCAAGCGGCTGTGCGTCGGCGGCCTGGAGAAGGTCTTCGAACTGGGCCGCACCTTCCGCAACGAGGGCGTCTCCTACAAGCACAACCCCGAGTTCACGATGCTGGAGGCCTACCAGGCCTTCGCCGACTACGACGTGATGCTCGACCTCGCCCGTGAACTCGTCCAGGGCGCCGCGACCGCCGCCTTCGGCACGCCCGTGGCCCGCAAGGACGGCAAGGAGTACGACATCTCCGGCCCGTGGCCGGTCAAGACCGTCTACGGCGCCATCGGCGAGGCCCTCGGCGAGGAGATCCACCCGGGGACGGAGCTGCCGGAGCTGCTCCGGCTGTGCGACCGCGCGGGCGTGCCGTACACCGCCGACGACGGCCACGGCGACGTCGTCCTGGAGATGTACGAGCGGCTGGTGGAGGAGCGCACCCAGCTGCCCACCTTCTACAAGGACTTCCCGACCGAGGTCTCCCCGCTCACCCGGCAGCACCGCAGCGACCCGCGCCTCGCCGAACGCTGGGACCTCGTCGCCTTCGGCACCGAACTCGGCACCGCCTACTCGGAGCTGACCGACCCCGTCGAGCAGCGCCGCCGCCTCACCGCGCAGTCCCTGCTCGCCGCCGGGGGCGATCCCGAGGCGATGGAACTCGACGAGGACTTCCTCGACGCCCTCGAGTACGCCATGCCGCCCACCGGCGGCCTCGGCATCGGCGTCGACCGGCTGGTCATGTTCCTCACCGGACTGACGATCCGGGAGACCCTGCCGTTCCCCCTGGTGCGCCCGCACTGACCCTTTTGCCTGGGCCGTTCGGGTGAATCCGTGCCGCCGCACCGGTGTTGCTCAGGTGCGTCGGCCTTCCGCCGGGCGACTGATGAGTCATGAAGAAGGATCAGTTGCTCACCAGGCGCCGGCTGTTGATCGCGGGCACCGGCGCCGTGGGAGCGGCCGCCACGGCCCGTGTGCTCACGGCGGTCACCGGGGACGGCTCCGCCGGGTCCGTCCCGGCCTCGGGACCCCAGGCCCGCCGCCCGCTCAGCTCCTCCGCGTACCGGCTGCAGCCCCTGACCGGGTACGGCCCGCCGCAGGCCGCGCCCCGCCGGACCCTGGTACGCCGCGCACCGCTGCTGCGCTTCTCCGGCCGCGGCCGCACCATGGTGCTGACCTTCGACGACGGCCCCGACCCCCGCTACACCCCGGACATCCTCGACACCCTGGCCGAGTACGACGTGCGCGCCATGTTCTTCGTGTGCGGGGAGATGGTCGCCGGCAGCAAGGGGCTGCTGGCCCGGATGGCCGACGAGGGCCATGTGGTCGGGAACCACACCTGGTCCCACCCGCTGCTCACCCGCCTGACCCGCCGCCAGATCCGCTCCCAGATGGAACGCACCTGTGACGTCATCGAGGAGGCCTGCGGCGAGCGCCCCGAGTGGTTCCGCGCCCCCTACGGCGCCTGGAACCGCGCCGCCTTCCAACTCGGCGCCGAGCTCGGCATGGAACCCCTCGCCTGGACGCTCGACACCCTCGACTGGACCAGCCCCGGCACCCGGACCATCGTCAACCGGGTCGAGAACGGCGCCGCCCCCGGTGTCGTGGTGCTCGCACACGACGCCGGGGGCGACCGCTCGGAGAGCGTGCGGGCCCTGCGGCGCTACCTGCCCGAACTGCTGGACTCCGGCTACCACGTCACCGTGCCCCGGCGGCACTACGCCTGAGACCCGCCGTCGGGCCTTCGCCCGCCCGGCCGGGGACGCTCAGCGCACCTCGACCAGGCGGGCGAAGGCGACGACGTTGCCCTCGTAGCCGTTCTGCTGGGAGAAACCGCCGCCGCAGGTGATGACCCGCAGTTCCGCCGTGCCCTTGGAGGCGTAGACACGGTCGCCGGGGAAGTTGTCCTTCTCGAACACCTCGACGCCGTAGATCTCGAACACGGCCGTCTTGCCGTCCTGCCGGGCGACCTCGACGCGGTTTCCCTTCTTCAGGGCCCCCAGTCCGTAGAACACGGCGGGGCCCTGCTGGTTGTCGACATGGCCGACGACGACCGCGGTGCCCTTCTCGCCGGGGGTGACGGCACCGGTGAACCAGCCGGCCAGGTTCGGGTCCTCCGGGGGCGGCGCGCCGACCCAGCCGTCCGCGTCCAGGCCGACGGGAATCATCGGCGCGTCGACCTGGATCGCCGGGATCCTGATCCGGTCCGGGAGGGCGTAGGGGAGGGGCTTGACGGTCCCGGCGAAGGTGTCACCGGGCACGCGGCTGTCCGCCGCGGCGGCGGTCGCCGGCTGCGGCGGGCCCTCGTCGAATTCCCCCGAACCATTCCGGATGAGCGCGAGGCCGGTCAGCAGAACCAGCGCTATCACGCCCCAGGGGGCGCGCTTCTTGCGCCGCGCCTCCTCTTCCGCCTCGGCCAGCTCGGACGCAGACATGGGCCATCCCCTCTCGACCCGGCCGTCGCCGAGTCGTTCGCGCATACCAGAACGCTAAGCGCCGCGCGCGCAACCGGCGACGGGGCAGGAGCGAACGGGTGGCGCAGGGCATTCCGGGCTGCCCGGGGCGGCCCGGGGCATGAGGTGCGCCATCCGAGTTGCCGCCGCGAGGAATTTTCTGACGGTGCGTGACCTGCGGCGATATCCGATTGCGCGGTTGTCCCGCGGTGCCTCCTCTCACCAGGACGGACCAGTCCCGAAATGCGGCTCCGGGCAAGGCAACTGACTGTCGTCCTGGGAGGCGCTTTCTCGCCGATCGACCGGGGACGGGTCCCGGGGCGTCTTCCGCGGAGGTTCACATGCGTAACACTCGTGCCCTGGCGGTCGCCGGCGCCGCGGTCGCCGCCCTCGGCCTCTCCGCCCCCGCGGCCGTCGCGTGGGACACACCCAGCAACATCGTCGCCCTGCCCAGCGTGATCGCCCGCGGCGGCCAGCTGACCATCACGGTCGACGGCTGCCGCCACGGCGGCACGGCGACCTCCAATGCGTTCACGATGCCGGCGACGCTCTCGCCCGTCTCCGGCGCCAAGGAGACGGCGAGGGGCACCGCCACCATCAGGAACAACGCCCGCCCGGGGCCGTACGACATCACGGTCAGGTGCGACGGCAAGAGCCTGACCAAGCCCCAGGCCTTCACCGTCATCGGCGGTGTCCGCGGCGGTATCGGCGGCAGCAGCACCACCGGTGCGACCCCGACCGACATGGCCATCGGCGGTGGGCTCGTGGCCGCGGCGCTCGTCGGCGGCGGGGTGTTCTGGATGCGCCGCCGCGCCGAGCGGAGCGTCTGACGCCTCGTTCCCCGCTCCTTCGTCGAGCCGCCTCGCACGCACAGGTCTTCGCCCCGGATCCGTCGAGGGATCCGGGGCGAAGACCTGTGCGTGCTGCCTCGGGCGGGTCAGCCGGCGTCCTCGTCGGTGCGGCGGCGTGCGAAGTGGTACGCCGTGCCCAATGCGCCGGCGATGAGGGCGGCGCCGAGGCCGATCTCCTTGAGGTCAAAAGCCGCGAGGGTGCCGCCCTCTCCGGCGTGCACGCCCTTCGACGGATGGCGGTGGTGGTCCGACGGGTGCTGCGGGGGGTGGTGCGGCGGACGGCCGCCGGCGATGGTCAGGTGCGCGGTGCCGCTCGACTCGTCACAGATGAACACCACGGAGTACACGGCCCCGGGCTTGGCGTCCCGGTCGACCCGGGCCGTCGCCGACGACTGGTGCCACGGGATGTCGAGCATGTCGAAGACCGGTGAGGAAACCACCGCCTCCCCCTGGCATGCTTCGTTGCGCTGCACGCGCAGCGTGACCTGGCCGCCCGCCGCGACGGTGGAGGGCTCGACGCTGAAGCCGAAGTCGGTCTGGACGGCCGCGTCGGCCGGCACGCAGGAGGTGAGGGTGCCGGCGCCCAGCAGTACGGCCGAGGCCGAAGCGACGCATATCGCGCGCATGGTGAATCCTCCGGGTCCCCGAGGAGCCGCCGCGGACCTGTTCCGCTCACGTCACGAATGCACCTCGATGCCCGAAACGCTAAGAACGGGCGCACGGCGGCGCGATCGCAGTAGCGCGAATGGGGCACACGTGTGGGCCGTCAGGGGGAAACCCCTTGACGCGGACGGGGGACGGCGACGGTGCGTCGCTCGCCCCCCGGCCCGGTTCCGTGGTGCGGGTGCCGTCAGTCCCCGGCACCCGGGAAGAGGTTCAGGAACGGGTCAGCCGACGCGGTCACGCCCCTGCTGTAGGGCGAGTCGAAGTCCCAGATGAGGAACAGCAGAAAGGCGATCAACGCCGAGAACAGCCCGGCGAGGACCAGTTCACGCGTCGTTCTGCGGATCTGCAGGGCGAAGATCATCCCGATGGTGACGACGGCTCCGCTGATCAGCCCGAACCACACCACGCCCGGCATGGTCTCCCCGGTCGACTCCGCCCGGGCGATCCGGGCCTGGCTGGCCGCGGTCACCTGGTCCAGGAGCGGCTGGTAGGCCTGTGCCTGGAAGTCCGTCTTCGGTTCGTAGTCGGTGACGTCCTGGCGGACGCGCTCGAAGAGCTCACGGCCGCGCTCGGTGACCTGACCCTTGTCGGCCATGGTGTCCCACTCGGTGGTGACGACGTGACTCACGTACGTGTGGATGTCGTCCCGGATGCGGTCGCGTACGTCGTCCGGGTAGACCCGGACCCGCTCCGAGATCTCGTGCAGCGCGGTGGCCTCCGCCTGGACGTGGTCCTGGGCGGCGTTGCGCCCCTCCCACACGCCGGCGATCGCCAGGCCCAGGACGATCGCGTACACCACGCCGATCCACATCGTCATGTACTCGATGACGTCCGGGGTCTCGCTGGGGTCCTCGTCGTCGGACGCCGTGCGGTGGCGTACGAAGGTGATGGCGACCACCATCACACAGGCGGCCAGCATCGCGAGGGTGAGAACAAGCCATTCCGGCAAGAGATGCCTCCAGAGCTTCAGGGGTCAGCGCGCGCGCAGCGCGGCGACGGCGACCACCGCGGGCACCGTGACGAGCAGGACGAAGGTGAGCGGCGACATGCTGTTGCTCGCCGGTCGTGGCCGCGGCGCGGCGCGGTACCGGGGGTAGTGCACGGGTGTCGCGGACGGACGCGGGGTGGGCTTCGCCGACGGCTTCGGTGCCGGGACGGGGGCCGGTGCGGGG
>NZ_NGFN01000203.1 GCF_002148965.1 Streptomyces swartbergensis
GGCGAAGGCGACGCCCGAGGAGATGCTGCCGGTCGTCGACAAGCCGGCCATCCAGTACGTCGTCGAGGAGGCGGCAGCGGCGGGACTGGACGACGTCCTGAGGGTCAGCGGCCGGCACAAGCGCGCCATGGAGGACCACTCCGACCACTCCATCGAACTGGAACAGAGACCCTCGCCGCCTAGGGCGACACCCTGCGGCTGGACGCGGTGCGCGCCCCGGCGCGGCTGGCGAGCATCCACCACATCCGGCAGGGCGAGCCGCTCGGCCTCGGCCACGCCGTACTGTGCGCCCGCCGGCACGTCGGCGACCAGCCCTTCGCGGTCCTCCTCGGCGACGACCTGATCGACCCGCGCGAGACACTGCTCAGCCGGATGCTCGACGTCCGCGACCGCCGGCTCGGCAGCGGGGTCGCGCTGATGGAGGTCCCGCCGGAGCAGATCCACCTCTCCGGCTGCGCCGCCGTGGAGCCGGCCGGCGAGGAGGACGTCTCCGCGTCACCGGCCTGGTCGAGAAGCCGGCCCGGCACAACGCGCCGAGCCGCTACGCCGTCATCGGGCGTTACGTCCTCGACCCGGCCGTGTTCGGTGTCCTCGAGCGCACCCCGCCGGGCCGGGGCGGCGAGATCCAGCTGACGGACGCCCTCCAGGAACTGGCCACGAGCGGCACCGTGCACGGAGTCGTCTTCAAGGGCCCGCGCTACGACACCGGCGACAGGGCCGACTACCTGCGCACGGTGGTCCGACCGGCCTGCGACCGGCCCGACCTGGGGCCGGAGTTCGTGGCCTGGCTCAAGGAGTTCATCGCGGACCTCGACGGCGCACGCCCCGCGCGGCGGGACATCGCGGCCTGACATGCGAGAGCCCCGGCACTCGTCCGGGGCCACGCACTCACGACAGCCGGATCAGCCGTTGGGACGCAGCGTCCACACAACGGTCATCGCGCCGGTCACGGCGCCGTCGGCCCGCTGGATGGCGATGGCGACCGGGAACTCGGGGCGCTCACCGGCGTCCAGCTCCGCGACGACTTCGGCGGCCGGACGTCCGAGGGTCGCGGTCGCGGTGACCGCGCCCATCGCCAGCTTCTTGTAGGAGATCTCGGCGCTGACGGCCAGCGGCACGGCGCGCGAGAGTTGGTCCCCGAACGCGGCCAGCACGATCGCCCCGCTCGCGGACTCGCCGAGCGTGAACATCGCCCCGGCGTGCGGCCCGCCCACGTGGTTGTGGAACTCCCCCTGGTCCGGCAGGGACACCACCGCCCGCTCCGGCGTCGTCTCGAGGAACTCGAGGTTCAGGGTCCGGGCCATGGGCACCGTGGCGGCGAGCATCTCGCCGATGGACATCTGGTCTGCGCTCATGGCCGCATGTTACTCACGAGTAGAGACGGCTGACCAGGCCCGTGTGACGACCGCCGCACCGGTTCCCGCCCCAACCGTCCGCGCCGGCCCGTTCCCGGGTTGCTACGTCCCCGTCCACGGCCGGTGACCGAATCGTGTCCGGAGCGCGGCTAGGGTGGCTGCCCATGTGGCCAGGACAGCAGCCGCCCGGGGGCGAGCAGAACCCGCAGGCGAACAACCCGTATCAGCAGCCGGGGTACCAGCAGCCGAATCCGTATCAGCAGCCGGGCTATCAGCAGCAGCCCAACCCCTATGGACAGCAGCCGCAGTGGGGTGCTCCCGGGCCGGCCGACGCGCCGCAGCCCCCGCAGGGCGGTGGCGGCGGCAACCGGACGAAGCTGGTCGCGATCATCGCCGCCACGGCGGTCGTCGTGGCGGCCGGTGTCACCGGCTTCCTGGTGCTGGGCGGCGACAAGGACGACACGGCGGACGGCGGCAAGGGCGGAAGCAAGAAGAACACGGCTCCGCCGAGCCCGTCCGCGGAGCCGAGCACACCCGCCACGGGCGACAACCCCCGCGGCGGCGAGGAGGAACAGCCCACGGTCAAGGGCTGGAAGGTCGTCATCAACCCCAAGTGGGGCACGGCCTTCGACGTCCCCGCGGACTGGGAGGTGGCGTCCCCGACGTCGTCCGTCTTCTTCGAGGACGAGAAGTCCGACGACGGCAAGCCGCTCATCACCATGTCGGCGCCGGCGTTCTACAAGTCCGAGTGGTGCACGAGCGACGACGACAAGGACGGCAGGACCGAGAGCGAGTCCCTGGCCGGAGCGGGCACCAAGGGTGCGGACGGCGCCAAGAACACCGACGAGGTCGCGGTCAACCAGGTGGCCTGGTGGGTGTACGGCGGTTACACGCAGCCGGACAAGAAGAGCGTCAAGACCGAGGAGAAGGCCAAGCCCTACACCACCGCCGCGGGCGTGAAGGGCAGCGTCGCCTGGGCGTGGTCGGAGAACACGCCCGACAAGGGCAAGTGCGCGAGCGACGGCAAGGCGGTCACGTTCGGCTTCAAGAACTCGGCGGGCGACTTCGTCGCGTGGAGTTTCTTCGGGGCCAAGGGCGTCAAGGGCGAGGTGCCCAAGGAGACCATCATGAAGATCCTCAGCACGGTCCGGCTGCACGGGGAGCCGACCGGAGGCTGACCCGGAAGCCGAACGGGCCCGCCCCGGCAGGAGACGGGCCCGGCTCACCGGAGTCCCGGGACGCCGCGCTAACGGTTCGGCGGGACGGGCTCCCGGCGGCGACCGGCCGACCGGTGACATCACCGGCCACACCGGTGGCCCAGGGCGGCACGGAACACGCGTCAGCCGATACCGAACGCCCCGTCGGGGGGCTCGGGTGACGGCACGGCGTCCTCGTCCCGCACCGCCCGCGCGTCCCCGATGAACTCCCGCAGAGCGGCGCCGTGTTCGACCCGGGCCGGGAAGGCGTCGGCGGCCGTGAGCCGGGCCAGGGCGGCGACGTCGACAGGCTCGTGCCCGGCCACGAGCACCGCGTTCCCGAACCGCCGCCCGCGCAGCACGCCCGGCTCGGCGATCAGCACGAGTTCCTCGAAGGCGGTGGCCAGGGTGGCGAGTTGCGACCGCAGGAAGTCGAACGGCGCCGCATCGGGGAGATTGGCGAGGTAGACCCCACGCCCCCGCAGGACCCGCGCGGCCTGCCGCACATAGGCGACGGACGTGAGATGCGCCGGAACCCGCGAGCCGCCGAACACATCGGCGACGATCACGTCGGCCGAGTCCCCGGCGGCGTTCTCCAGCCACTCCCGGGCGTCCGCCGCGTGCGGCGCGACCCTGGCTCCCTCCGGCAACGGCAGGTGCTCGGCCACCAGCTCCAGCAGCCCCCGATCGGCCTCGACGACGTCCTGCCGGGACCCCGGCCGGGTCGCGGCCACGTACCGCGGCAGCGTGAGCGCGCCCCCACCGAGATGCAGCACGTCCAGCGCACGCCCCGGCTCCGCGACCACGTCCAGCACATACCCGAGCCGCCGCGCGTACTCGAACTCCAGATGCATCGGCTCGTCCAGATCGACATACGACTGCGGCGCCCCGTCGACGGTCAGCAGCCAGGCCCGTTCCCGGTCGACATCGGGCATCAGCTTGGCGGTGCCGTGATCGACGTCGCGGGTCACGGGGATGGGCTCGCTCACCACCTCATTGTGCCTGTGGTGTGGCGCCTTTCAGGGGCGCGCGGGGACTGCGACCAGTCCAGGACGGCCCGCAGTCCCCCCACACACAACCTCAGCCAACCGCTGTCACGGTCCCCGCCCCCACGGTCCGCCCACCCTCACGAATGGCGAACCCGAGCCCCGGCTCCAACGGCATCTCCCGCCCCAGTTCCACGGTCATGACCACCGTGTCCCCGGGCCGTGCCACGGCCACCTCGCCGAGGTCGACGTCCCCCACCACATCCGCCGTGCGGATGTAGAACTGCGGCCGGTACCCGCTGGCGACCGCCGTCGTACGCCCACCCTCACGCGCGGACAGCACATACACCCGCGCCGTGAAGCGACGACTGGGCACCACACTCCCCGGCGCGGCCACCACGTGCCCCCGCCGGACAGCGTCCCGGGGAACTCCCCGCAGCAGCAGCGCCACGTTGTCCCCGGCCTGCGCCTCCTCCATCGGCTTGCCGAAGGTTTCCAGCCCCGTGACCACGGTCTCGACCGAAGCCCCGAGCACCTCGACCTTGTCCCCGACCCGCACCGTGCCCCGCTCCACCGCACCGGTCACCACGGTCCCCCGGCCGGTGATGGTCAGCACGTTCTCCACGGACAGCAGGAACGGCGCGTCCAGATACCGCTCCGGCATCGGCACGTACGTGTCCACCGCGTCGAGCAGCGCCTCGATCGAGGTCGTCCAGCGCGGGTCCCCCTCCAGCGCCTTCAGTCCCGAGACGCGCACCACGGGTACGGAGTCACCGCCGTAGCCGTGCGCGGTGAGCAGGTCGCGCACCTCCAGCTCGACCAGGCCGGTCAGCTCCTCGTCGCCCGCGTCGGCCTTGTTGAGGGCGACCACGATGTGGTCGACACCCACCTGCCGGGCGAGCAGCACGTGTTCGGCGGTCTGCGGCATGATCCCGTCGAGCGCGGAGACGACGAGGATCGCCCCGTCGAGCTGCGCGGCGCCGGTGACCATGTTCTTGACGTAGTCGGCATGGCCCGGCATGTCGACGTGCGCGTAGTGCCGTGTGTCGGTCTCGTACTCGACGTGCGCGATGTTGATGGTGATGCCGCGCGCCGCCTCCTCGGGCGCCCGGTCGATCCGGTCGAACGGCACGAACGTGCCGGTGCCGCGCTCGGCGAGGACCTTGGTGATGGCGGCCGTCAGGGTGGTCTTGCCGTGGTCGACATGACCCATCGTGCCGATGTTGAGATGCGGTTTCGTGCGGACGTAGGCCGTCTTGGACATGGCTGTACCTCGAAGCGTCTAGTCAGGAAGTGGGACCCCGAGGACCTGCCCGACCCTCCCCTTGCGGGGCCGCCGGACGAACCGGAGAGGGTCAGCTTCGGGCGCCGTCGGCAACGGCCGTGAGAACGGCGACGGCAGCCTTCGGGGCATCCGTGACCACGGATGCTGCGAGGGTGAAGGCGTGCCGGAACATGGGACAGATCATTGCCGACGCTTTACCGCACGTCGAATGGTTTTCGGGCCCGTCCGGTGGGCCCGCCCCGTGGGTCCGCGCCCGGGGGTTGCGCCCGGGCACCTGTGACGCTCGTGAGACGAACCATACGGCGATCACACACATTTGTCGGTTAGTGTCACCGGATGCTCGATGCCACCACCCGCTCTGGGGGCACCGCCACGGCCTCTCCCCGGGCCACCACCGCGGAGCTCGCCGTCGCCGTTTCCCCGGCAACGACCGCCTCGCCCGTCCCGCCCACCGGTTTCGCCGCTCGCTGCACCAGAGTTCTGCTCTCTCCGTGGTCGCGGCTGTCCCTGCTCGTCGCACTGCTCGCCGCCGGTGCCTGCGGGGTCCTGCTGTTCGAGCCGCAGCGGCTGCTGACGCAGGGCTGGCCGCCACAGCTCGGCGGAGCCATGGCGGCGGTGGTGTTCGCGGTGGCGTACGGCGTGTGCACCGTGGCGTTCGTGCCGAGGCCGCTGCTGAACCTCGCGGCCGGGGCGCTGTTCGGTTCGCAGGTGGGCACCGGCGTGGCGCTGGCGGGTACGGTGCTCGGCGCCGGGATCGCCTTCTGCCTGGGACGGGCGCTGGGCCAGGACGCCCTGCGTCCGCTGCTGCGCGGGCGCTGGCTGAAGGCCGCGGACGGCCAGCTCAGCCGGCACGGCTTCCGCTCGATGCTGGTGGTGCGGCTGTTCCCCGGTGTGCCGTTCTGGGCCTCGAACTACTGCGCCTCGGTCTCCCGCATGGGCCTGCTGCCGTTCCTGCTGGCGACGGGCCTCGGCTCGATCCCGAACACCGCCGCCTACGTCGTCGCCGGCGCCCGCGCCTCCACCCCGACGTCCCCCGCCTTCCTGATCGCCCTGGCCTGCATCGCCCTGCCCGCGCTGGCGGGCGTGGTGGTGGCCTGGCGCAAGCGGCACAGCCTGCGCCGGCTCTGACGAACCGTTACACCGGTCCGGCTCACACCCGTTCCAGCACCATGGCGTTGGCGAGCCCGCCCGCCTCGCACATCGTCTGGAGCGCGTACCGGGCGCCCCGTTCCCGCATCGCGTGCACCAGCGTCGTCGTCAGGCGGGTGCCGCTCGCGCCGAGGGGGTGGCCGAGCGCGATGGCGCCGCCGCGCACGTTGACCCGGGCGAGGTCGGCGCCGGTCTCCTGCTGCCAGGCCAGTACGACGGCCGCGAACGCCTCGTTGACCTCGAACAGGTCGATGTCGTCCAGGGTCAGCGACGCCCTGCGCAGCACCTTCTCGGTCGCCGGGACGACACCGGTGAGCATCAGCAGCGGGTCGGAGCCGGTGACGGCGAAGCTGTGCAGCCGGGCGAGCGGGCGCAGGCCCAGACGGGCCGCCGTCTCGCTCGACGTGACGAGCACCGCCGAGGCGCCGTCGTTGATGGGGCTCGCGTTGCCCGCCGTGACGTTCCACTCGATCTGCGGGAAGCGCTCGGCGAAGCCGGGGTCGTGGTAGGCGGGCTTGAGGCCGGCGAGGGTCTCGGTGGTGCTGCCGGGCCGTACGCACTCGTCGCGCGCGACGCCCTCCAGGGGCGCGACCTCGGCGTCGAAGAGCCCGCCGTCCCAGGCCGCCGCGGCCTTCCGGTGCGAGGAGACGGCGAATTCGTCCATCTGCTCGCGGCCGATCGACCACTTGGCGGCGATGAGCTCGGCGCTGATGCCCTGCGGGACGAGCCCCTCGGGGTAGCGCTCGGCGATTCCAGGTCCGAAGGGGTCCTTGCCCGGGGGCACGTTCGACCACATCGGCACCCGGCTCATCGACTCGACCCCGCAGGCCACGACGAGGTCGTACGCGCCCGAGAGGACGCCCTGCGCCGCGAAGTGCACGGCCTGCTGGGAGGAGCCGCACTGGCGGTCCACGGTGGTCGCGGGTACCGACTCCGGGAAGCCGGCGGACAGGGCGGCGTAGCGGGTGGTGTTCATGGCCTGCTCGCCGACCTGGTCGACGGTGCCGCCGATGACGTCGTCGATCAGCGCCGGGTCGACACCGGAGCGTTCGACGAGGGTGCGCAGGGTGTGGGCGAGGAGCTCCACGGGGTGGACGTGCGCGAGGGCGCCGTTCGGCTTGCCCTTGCCGATCGGGGTGCGTACGGCTTCGACGATGACTGCGTCACGCATGGTGCGGGCCTCCACGACTACCGGCGAGTAGGAAATCCAAACTCACCGTAGCCCGCCGGGTTGGAAATTCCAACCCTCTCCTAGACTGAGCTGCATGGCCGCCAGCAAAGACCCGCGCCCCTGCTCCATCGCCGACACCCTGGCCCTCGTGGGCGAGAAGTACTCCCTGCTCGTGCTGCGGGAGGTGTGCCTCGGCAACGGCCGGTTCGACCAGCTGGTGCGCAACATCGGCGCTCCGCGCGACATCCTCGCCGCGCGGCTGCGCCGGCTCGTCGACGCCGGGATCCTGGTCAAGCAGCTCTACAGCGAGCGTCCGCAGCGCTTCGAGTACCGGCCGACCCGGGCCGGGCTGGAACTGGAGCCGGTGCTGATGACCCTCATGGCCTGGGGCGACCGCCATCTGCGGACGGACGGCGACCGTCCGATGGTCGTGGAGCACTCCTGCGGCCGGGCGCTCACCCCGGTCGTCACCTGCCGGGCCTGCGGCGACGAGGTGCGCCACGAGGACCTCAGGGCCCACCCCCAGGCGCCCGGCTGGACGGTGACCGGCCCGACGGCGGCCTGATCCCACCCTCTCTCGGCGCACCTGTCAAACCCCTGTGTCGGAGCGGTCATCCGGGGACGCTACGCTTCCCCCTCGGCGCACCTGATCCCCCGGTCATCGCACCACGGCGGCCCGGTGTGCCCGTCGTCCGTTCCACGATCGGCACTTGGACTCCGCTACCTCATGTCTTGGTTCGAATCACTCATCCTCGGACTCGTCCAGGGGCTGACCGAGTTCCTCCCCGTCTCCTCCAGCGCGCACCTGCGGCTGACGGCGGCCTTCCTGGACTGGAAGGACCCGGGCGCGGCCTTCACGGCGATCACCCAGATCGGCACCGAGGCCGCCGTGCTGATCTACTTCCGCAAGGACATCGGGCGGATCATCTCGGCGTGGACGCGCTCGCTCACGAACAAGGAGCTGCGCAGCGACCCCGATGCGCGGATGGGCTGGCTGGTCATCGTCGGCTCGATCCCGATCGGTGTGCTCGGCGTGACGCTGAAGGACCAGATCGAGGGGCCGTTCCGCGACCTGCGGCTCACGGCGACCATGCTGATCGGCATGGGCATCGTCCTGGGCGTCGCCGACCGCCTCGCGGCACGGGACGAGAACGGCGGCCGGCACCGCGCGCCCAAGCAGCGCAAGGCCCTGGAGGACCTGGGCGTCCGGGACGGCCTGATCTACGGCGTCTGCCAGGCCATGGCGCTCATCCCGGGCGTCTCCCGCTCCGGCGCCACCATCAGCGGCGGCCTGTTCATGGGCTACAAGCGCGAGGCCGCGGCCCGCTACTCCTTCCTGCTCGCCATCCCCGCGGTCCTTGCCTCCGGCCTGTTCGAGCTCAAGGACGCTACGGAGGGCGGGCATGTCTCGTGGGGGCCGACGGTCTTCGCGACGGTCATCGCCTTCGCGGTCGGCTACGCGGTGATCGCGTGGTTCATGAAGTTCATCTCGACCAAGAGCTTCATGCCGTTCGTCTACTACCGCATCGTGCTCGGCATCGTCATCATCGTCCTGGTCAGCATGGGTGCCCTGAGCCCGCACGCGGCCGAGTCGGCGGGCTGACCCGGCCGCCTGTGATCCGCGTCTCGTGACCAACCGCATAGGGCTGGGGTAGCCGTCCGGTAGCGGGCTGTCAGTGGCTGCCCCTAGGCTTGTCCGCATGTCCCCCGATTTCCCGACCCCTGGTTCCGTGCGGTCCGCCGCCGAGGTCAACGAGGAGATCCGTGCGCTCTGGCGGCGCACGGGCGGCACCCTGTCGGCCGAGGAGCGCGCGGAGTACGAGCTGCTGGTCGTCGAGTGGGCGGCCGCCATCCGCGGCGCCGTCGTCAAGGCGGCCTGACCCGTCCCCGCCCCACCCTCTCTAGCCGCGCAGACGCGCGAGCACCTCGTCCTCGACGGGGTACGGCCGCTCCTCGGGCAACAGCCCGGCGGCCGAATCGAGTTCACCCGCCCGCACCAGCGCGTGCACCTCCGTGGCGAGCGGCGTGACGTCCTCGATGCCCACGATCCACTCGTCGGCGTACCGCGCCGCCGCCTCCCCCGCGAGCCCCAGCTGGAGTGACCGGTGCGGCAGCGGATTGAGATACAGATCCCGCTCCGGATCCCATTGCACCCGCGTCGGAGACTGCCCCAACTGCCGCTTCCAGTCGGCCCGGTCGCCGTGCAGGGCGGGGACGTGATGGGACAGGCAGGCGTGGCGCAGCGCCCAGTGGAAGCCCTCACGGCTGATCTCGATCGCCAGGACCGTCTCCTGGCCCTCCTTGGTGCCCCAGCCGCAGCGGTACATCATCCACAGGAACGACGGCTTGATCCATGTCATGCGGTCGCGCTTCCAGGAGGACGGGAAGCGTCCGTGGCGGGCGGCGGGGCCGCCGATCTCCGGGCGGTAGGCCTGGTAGACGGTGATCGTGGACTCGGTGTGGCGGGCGCGTATCCGGAATCTGGGTTCGTTCTGATCGTTCGGTTCGTTCGGTTCTTTCTGATCGTTCACGAAGGACAGGCTGGGCCCCGGCGGCCCTCCCCGGCCACCGAATATCCCGCACATCCCTTGGCTCCGCCCCTCCCATGCCCAACACTGAGCCGATGACACAGCGTGTGGAGCTCGCCACTGTGAGGGACCGGCTGGCCGTCGACGAAGTGATCACCGACTACGCGGTGGCGGTCGACGACGGTGACTGGGAGGCGTACCGGGGACTGTTCGTCCCTCAGGGGCGGGCGGACTACCGCTCGGCCGGCGGCATCGAGGGGGAGGCCGCGGCGGTCGCCGCGTGGCTCGCCGAGAGCCTGCGGCTGTTCCCGATGCGACAGCACCTGATCGTCAACCGGCGGGTGCGCTTCGGTGTCTGGGAACAGGACACCGGCGACACGGCCCGGGTCCAGGCCGACTACGTCAACCCCATGGCCGCCGAAGGGCCCGCGCCCGACTTCGTGTGCGGCGGCCGGTACGCCTTCGCGCTGCGGCGCACGATCGACGGCTGGCGGCTGAGCGAGGTGGTGGTACGGGAGAAGTGGCGGCGCCTTCCCGAGCGGCAGGCGGCACCTGTGGTCAACTGACCCGGCGTCCTCTGTGCTAGATCGTCCGCAGGGCGCACACTGGAGGCACCACGGGGTAGGAGGCGCCTATGAAGACGCTCGGCCACTGGCTCGCCTCTCCCTGGCGGCGCTCGGTCGCCGCCGTGATCGCGGGCGCCCTTCCCGTACTCGCCTACCCCGCCCCGTCCCTGTGGTGGTGCGCCTACGTCGCCCTGGTCCCCTGGATCCTGCTGGTGCGCACCGCGCCGACCGGGAAGCGGGCGGCGTACGACGGCTGGTGCGGCGGCTTCGGCTTCATGCTGGCCATGCACCACTGGCTGCTGCCCTTCCTGCACGTGTTCACGTTCGTCCTCGCCGCGCTGCTCGGCGCCCTGTGGGCGCTGTGGGGATGGCTGGTACACCGGCTGCTGGCAGGCGTGCCCGCGCGGCGGCGGATCGCGGCCGCTCTCGTCGTCCTGCCGTCCGGCTGGCTGGCGATCGAGCTGGTCCGCTCCTGGCAGGGCCTCGGCGGCCCCTGGGGCATGCTCGGCTCCAGTCAGTGGCAGGTCGAGCCGGCGCTGCGGCTGGCCTCGGTCGGCGGGGTGTGGCTGCTCAGCTTCCTGGTCGTGGCCGTCAACGTCGCGGTCGCCGTCCTCGTCGCGGTCCGTCAGGCCCGCGTGCCCGCCGTGGCCGGTCTCGTCGCCACGGCCGCCGCCACCTCCGCCGCCTGGACCCTCTCGCCCCGCCCCGCCGTCGACGGCCAGGTCAGGATCGCCGTGGTCCAGCCGGGCGTCGTCGGCGGCCCGGACAGCGCGGACCGCCGGTTCGCCCGCGAGGAACAGCTCACCCGCCGGCTCGCCGGACAGGACACCGACCTGATCGTCTGGGGTGAGAGCAGCGTCGGTTTCGACCTCGAGGACCGGCCCGACCTCGCCCGGCGGCTCGCCGGCCTGTCCCGCGAGACGGGCGCCGACATCCTGGTCAACGTGGACGCCCGGCGCTCCGACAAGCCCGGCATCTACAAGAGCTCCGTCCTGGTCGGGCCCGACGGTCTCACCGGCGAGCGCTACGACAAGATGCGGCTCGTCCCCTTCGGCGAGTACGTCCCGGCCCGCTCCCTGCTCGGCTGGGCCACCTCCGTCGGCAAGGCGGCGGGCGAGGACCGCAGGCGCGGCTCCCAGCCGGTCGTGATGAACGTGGGGGACGACCTGCGCGTCGGCCCGATGGTGTGCTTCGAGACGGCCTTCCCCGACATGACCCGCCACCTCACCCGGGAGGGCGTCGACGTGCTGATCGGCCAGTCGTCGACGTCCACGTTCCAGCAGAGCTGGGCTCCCGAGCAGCACGCATCGCTCGCCGCGCTGCGCGCCGCCGAGACCGGCCGCCCGATGGTGCACGCGACGCTGACCGGTGTCTCCGCCGTGTACGGCCCGAGCGGGCAGCGCGTCGGCTCGTGGCTCGGCACGGACGCGTCCGCCGCGCAGATCTACGAGATCCCCCTCGCCCACGGCACCACGCCGTACGTGCGCCTGGGCGACTGGACCGTGCACGCGGCCATGTTGATCCTCGCCGCCTGGGCCGCCGGCGACGGCGTACGGACGCTGCGGCTCAGGCGCTCTGCTCCTGAACCGCGCGTACCACCCGTTCGCACAGTTCATGGGTCTCCAGCGCGTCCCGGGCGCTGAGCACCTTGCCCGCCCGCACCGCGTCGAGGAACACCAGCACCGCCTGCTCGATGCCGCGCTGCCGGGCCACCGGCACCCAGTCGCCGCGCCGCCGCACGGTCGGCTGGCCCTTGTGGTCGACGACCTCGGCGAGGTTGATCACCTGCCGCTTGGTGTCCTGCCCGGACACCTCCAGGATCTCCTCGGCCGAACCGCTCAGCCGGTTCATCACGCCGAGCGCGGTGAAGCCATCCCCGGCGAGCTGGAGCACGACGTGGTGCAGCAGGCCGTCCCGGACGCGGGCGCGCACGGTGACGTCGTCGACCTCGCCGGGCACCAGGAACCGCAGGGTGTCGACGACGTGGATGAAGTCGTCGAGGATCATCGTGCGCGGCTCCTCCGGGAGCCCAATGCGGTTCTTCTGCATCAGGATCAGCTCACGCGGATGGTCGGCGCACTGCGTGTAGCCGGGGGCGTGACGCCGGTTGAAGCCGACGGCGAGGCTCACGTCCCGCTCCTCGGCGACCGCCACCAGCCGCGCGGATTTTTCGAGTTCGTAGGCGAGCGGCTTGTCGACGTACGTCGGTACGCCCGCCTCCAGCAGCCGGATCACGATCTCCGGGTGCACGATCGTGGGCGCGTGTACGAAGGCGGCGTCGAGGCCTTGCGCGAGGAGCGAGTCGAGGGTGGTGTGCCGCCGTTCCGGCGGGACGTGGAGGCCGTCGGCGACCCGGGCGAGCGTGGCGGGCGTGCGGGTCTGGAGGTGCAGCTCCACCCCGGGCTGGAAGGCGAGGACCGGAAGGTAGGCCTTCTGCGCGATGTCGCCGAGTCCGATGCAGCCGACCTTCACGGGGTGTTCTCCTCTAGCGGTTGCCTGCCGGGGTCTGCCCGGAGCATACGGCTTCCCCCACTGTCGGTTTCGCTCGAGCGGGCGGTGCCCCCAGGAGGCCGCCAGTCGGCGATGCCGTCGAAACCCCGCAGGAACAGGGCAGGTCCGGCCTTCGACAGCGCGGCCATGGCGGTGTCGCGTACGGCGGTCCCGGCGCGGCTGGTCATGAGGTTGAGGCGGGCGACCCGCACGGCCTGGCGTGCGACGGCGGTCGTACGGGGCAGCCGGGCGGCGGTGTAGGCGGGGAGTTCCTCGCAGTGGTGGGCGAGGACGATGGCGTCCTCGATGGCCTGGTTGCCGCCCTGGCCGAGGGTCGGGGGCATGGCGTGGGCGGCGTCGCCGACCAGGGCGACCCGGCCGCGGTGGTAGGCGGGCAGGGGTTCGGCGATGTGGTGGACGTCGTGGCGCAGTACGTCCTCGGGGCGGGTGGCGGCGAGTACGGCGGGGACCGGGTGGTGCCAGTCGCCGAAGCGGCGCAGCAACTCGGCCTTCTCGTCGTCGGGCGCGCGTCCCCCGGCGGGTGTCACGGCGGCGGCGTAGGCGTAGACGCGGCCGTCCTTGAGCGGGTGTGTGCCCCAGATGCGGCCCCTGCCCCAGGTCTCGTGCGAGGCGAACTCCACACCGGGGACGGGGATGACGACGCGCCAGGTGGTGAATCCGGAGTAGACGGGCCCCGGGTGACCGGGGAAGAGCGCGCGGCGTACGGCGGACCGGACGCCGTCGGCGCCCACCACCAGGTCGGCCTCCAGCTCGCCGTCCAAAGTGCTGACGCGGGCGGGCCGGTCGGTGTCGCCGCTGTCGGCGAGGGTCGCGGCGGCGGCCGTGCGGACGGCGTCCGGTGGGAGCTGTGCGGTCAGGTGCTCGACGAGGGTGGCGCGGTGCAGCAGGACGAGCGGGCCGCCGAACCGCTCGGTGGCGGCGTCGGCGGAGGAGCGTGCCAGCCACCGCCCGGTGGGCGTGCGCAGCCCGCCGTCCCCCGCCCAGGCCGCGAGGTCCCGGATCTCGTCGCCGAGGCCGATGACGTCCAGCGCGCGCAGGGAGTTGGGAGCCAGGGAGATGGCGGCGCCGACCGGTTCCAGTGAGCGGGCGCGCTCCAGCACGGTGACCTGCCAGCCGCGCCGGTGCAGTGCGGCCGCCGCGGTCAGGCCTCCGATTCCGCCGCCGATCACGACAGCTCGCCTCGACTGTGCCATGGCTCCTCCTCGAACCGGCGACCGGACCTGCTGCCCGGTCTGGTAACTACACCTGTAGTCCACCTTCGACGTTACTACAGCTGTAGTGAAACGGGTAGCGTGAGGTCCATGTCCGTACGCACCGCCGGCCCCTCCCGGTCCGACCTCGTCGCCGACACCGCCCTCGCCCTGCTCGCCGAGCGCGGAATGCGGGGCCTCACACACCGGGCCGTCGACGAGGCGGCCGGACTCCCCCAGGGCTCCACGTCGAACCTCGCGCGAACCCGGCAGGCCCTGCTGGAACTGGCGGTGCGGCGCCTGGCCGACCGCGAGGCGCGGGTGCTGGCGCTGCACGAGATGCCGGATCCCCGGGCCGGGACCGGCCCCCTGGCGGACGCGCTGGCCCTGGCCACGCACCGCGCCCTGACCCGCAACCGCGAACTCACCCTCGCCCGCTACGAACTGGCCCTGGAGGCCACGCGCCGCCCGGAGCTGCGGGCCTACTTCGACGCGACGGGCGCGCGCTTCCGGGAGCAGCTGGCCGCCCTCGTCAGCGGGATGGGCTCGACGGATCCGGCCCGGCACACCCTGTCGCTCGTCGCCTGGGCGGACGGGCTGATGTTCAGCTGCGTGGCGGGGTCGTTCGGCGCCCAGGTGCCGGGCCTGGAAGAGGTGCGGGCCGGGCTGCGGGAGCTGCTGGACGGGATGCTCGGGGCCTGAAAAAGCCGTGGTGCGGCAGAGGGCGTTGGGAAAGGATGCGGGCATGACGACCGAACGCCGCATGCCTGCCACGACCGCCGACGAACGCACCATGCTGGAGGGCTGGCTGGAATTCCACCGGCAGACCCTCGCGTGGAAGTGCGAGGGCCTGAGCGACGAGCAGCTCAGGTCCCCCGCCGTGGAGCCCTCCGACCTGTCCCTGCTGGGGCTGGTGCGGCACATGGCGGACGTGGAGCGGAGCTGGTTCCGCCGGGTGCTGACGAACGAAGACGTCGCGCCGCTCTACTGGAGCGACGAGGACGTGGACGGCGAGTTCCATCTGACCGAGGCGGACACCTACGAGGAGGCATACGCCGCCTGGCAGGCCGAGATCGGGACCGCCCGGAGCAACGCCGCCCGTTTCGGCCTGGACGACATCTCCGAGGGCAAGCACCGCCGCAGCGGCGAGCGGTTCAACCTGCGGTGGATCTACACCCACATGATCGAGGAGTACGCGCGGCACAACGGCCACGCCGACCTGATCCGCGAGCGCATCGACGGCTCGACCGGCGACTGACGTCACCCCGGACGGGCCGACTGTCTCCGTACGGGGCGGGAGATCACCCGTGCGGGGCATCCTCCGCCTGTCCGCTGCCCTGCCGCGGGCCGGACGCACCAGAGTGGCGCGGGTGCATCGAACGACGACCACAGCGACGCTCCTGGTGACCGTGGCTGTCTCGGCCCTCTCCGGCTGTACGACGGTCCAGCATCCGCCCGTACCGGGGCCCTCGGCGGCACCGGCCCGGCCGTCGGCGCCGCAGCCGGAGGGGCGGACCGAGACACAGGTCGTGCAGGCACCGGCCCGCGAGGCCCTGCAGCTCATCGAGGAGTCCCGCCGCCCGGAGCCGGCAG
>NZ_NGFN01000204.1 GCF_002148965.1 Streptomyces swartbergensis
CCCCGGCACCCCGCTGGGCATCCCCGAAGGCACCCCGGACGGCGTCCCCGCCGACTCGGCACCACCGGACGCAGCACCCGACGGCGCACCCGCCGGACCCCCGGAAGGGGAACCCGACGGCGCACCGGACGGAGCCCCTGAGGGAACCCCCGACGGCGCCCCGCTCGGCGCCCCTGACGGCGCCTGGCAGGCCTGCTGCCGCCCGGAACCTCCGCCGCTGCCCGAAGACGTCGAGGAGCCGCCGGAACCGCAGGCCACCAGGGCCAGGGGCGAGAGCGCCAGCAGGGCCACGGCAGGAACGAGACGCACACGCTTCATGAGAGTCGACTCCAGGGAAGATGAGGAAGTCTGAGGCGGGCACTCAACCAACGCCGCTCAGGGCTCCGCTGGGACCACGCTGTGACCGCCCTGTCAGCAGGGCAAAGTGCGCCTCAAGACACCCCGCCGAACAGGCGTTTCACCCCGGGGCCGCACCGGAGCGCCGGTACAGCTCTGTGACGGAAGCAGCCGCCCGGGCCAGTTCCTCGCGCGCCTGAGGAGGCGAGAGGACCTCCACCTGGTCGGCGAACACGAGCAGTTGGCGGGTCTCGGGAAGGATCCCGTACGTCAGCCGCACGGTCGCCCACTCGCTCTCGCCGTCGTCGTCGAGGATTTTCGACGGGAGGAAGGCCGTCAGCCGCAGGAACATGTCGAGCCGGTCGCGCCGCACCCGGACGGTGACGTCCAGCCCGCCGGGCCGCTCCTCGACCTGGCGGCGCAGGCCCTCCCAGGCATCGGCGAGTTCGACGCCCGGGCGCCGCCGTACGGGCTCGTCGAGGAGCCGGGCGGAGCGCACCCGGTCCACGCGGAAGAGCCGGGGTTCGGACCGCCGGTCGGCGACCAGGTACCAGACGCCGGCCTTGGCGACGAGGCCGTACGGGTCGACGGTGTACGTCCGCGCCTGGCGCTCTCCGCTGTGCCGGTAGCGCAGCYGCAGCCTGCGGTCGGCGAAGACCGCGTCCCTCAGCACCTCCAGGTCGACGGCCGGTTGCGGCCGGCCGCGCCAGCGGGTGGCGTCGACGAGGATGCGGCGGGATGCCGTCTCGGCGGCCGGGCGGTGCGGGGCCGGCAGCGCGGCCATCACCTTGCGCAGGGCCGAGCCGAACGCCGCGTCCAGGCCGAGCGCGGCGTGCGCGCCCTGCGCGGCCAGGACGAACAACGCGCGGGACTCGTCGGCGGTCAGACCCGTGACGTCCGTACGGAACCCGGCGAGCAGTTCGATGCCGCCGTGCCGGCCGCGTTCGGCGTAGACCGGGACACCGGCGGCCGACAGGGACTCGACGTCGCGGTAGACGGTGCGCACCGACACCTCCAGCCGTTCGGCGAGTTCGCGTGCGGGGACCCGGCCGCGGGTCTGGAGGAGCAGCAGGATCGACAGCAGGCGGTCGGACTTCACGGCATCAGCATCGCGGCGGGCGAGAGCCCGGGCAAATGTTGACGGCAGCTGTCAGGTTTTCCGGCCATGCTCCACCTGTCCACGCACTCAGGAGGAGTTTCATGACCAACGATCCCCGTCCGCTGTTCGGCCGCGCCGCGGAGCAGGCCGCCGAGCTCATCGCGTCCGTCCGCGCGGAGCAGCTGGACGGCCCCACGCCGTGCACCGAGTTCGACGTGCGCACCCTGCTGAGCCATCTCACCGGCGCGACCCACCGGGTGGCCGTCGTCGCCGAGGGCGGTGACGCGGTCGCGGTACGGCCGTTCGCCGAGGGCGTGCCGGACGACGGCTGGACGGCCGCGTACGACGAGGCCAGGACCCGGGCCGTGAAGGCCTGGGCGGGCGACGACCTGCTGGACACGGTGGTGCGCCTGCCGTTCGGCGAGATGCCCGGCCGGGCCGCCCTGTCGGCCTACGTCCTGGAGACGGTGACCCACACCTGGGACCTGTCGGAGGCCCTGGGGCATCCGCGCGAACTCGACCCGGAACTCGCCGAGTTCGCGCTGACCGTCGCCCGGCGCATGCTTCCGGACGAACAGCGCGACGAGAACACGCCGTTCGCCACGGCCCGGCCGGCCCCCGAGGGCGCCGACGCCTACGGCAGGCTGGCGGCCTGGCTGGGACGCGAACCGCTCAGCCGAGCCTGACCCGCGCGAGCTGACGGGACTGCGCCACCAGCCGGTCGGCGCTGTCCCACACCTCGGCGTCCTCCTCCAGGAAGCCGCCGGCGAGGTTGCGCGTGGTGATCGACACGCGCAGCGGGCCCGGCGCCGGGCGGCAGCGGACGTGCACGGTCAGCTCGACGGTGGGCACCCAGCCCTTCAGCCCGAGTTCGAAGGCGGTGGGCGGCAGGGCGTCCACCGCCAGCAGCAGGGAGAGCGGGTCGTGGTCACGGCCGTCCGCGAGCCCGAACCAGGCCCGCATCTCGCCCTTGCCTGAGGGCTTGCCGAGGGCCCAGCCCAGGGTCGACGGGTCCAGCTTGAGCATCAGCCGGTCGGCGATCGCCGAGCTGCCGTCGACGGGCGCCGGCCCGTCCTCGGGGCCGAAGCAGTGCTCCAGCGGCGGGATCGCGGGCGCAGTGGCCGTCGTCCGGACGTCGTCGGGCAGGGCGTCCAGGTCGCCGTAGGAGGCGAGGACGCGGATGCGTTCCACCTCGCGGCCCTCGTCGTCGTACTGGAAGAGGGAGGCCTGTCCGGTCGACAGGGTCCGGCCGGTGCGGACGGTGTCCGTGCGGACGACCGCCGGGCCGGGCTGCGACGCGGTGAGGTAGTGCGCCGAGATGGTGAAGGGGTCGGCGTGCGGCAGGGTGTCCGCGAGCGCGCGGCCCAGGACGGCCAGCAGATAGCCGCCGTTGACGGCGCTGATGATCGTCCAGCCGGCGGAGAGGTCGATGTCGTAGACGCCGGGCGCGCGTCGGGTGAGCGCGGTGTCGCGGTCGAACTCGCTGTCGCCGATCGTGGCCCGGACGGCCGGTGCGGTGGCTGCTTCAGGCATGGCTGAACAGTACAAGAACTAACTACTAAGCGGTAGCTTTGGCCGGTTCCGTCTTGGGTGAGGGGCCGGCAATTTTTCGGTAAGTGTCCGCACTCGTCCGTAAACCCGAAGGGCCGTCCGTCCCTCTGACGAGACATGAGCCTCACCGGGACTCCGTTCCTCTACACGCTGATCGCGCTGTCGGTCGTCGCGCTGGCGCTGCCGCTCGCCCTGTGGTCGCGCGTCCGCGGCCCGCGCGCCCTGCGCACCGTGACGCGCGCGCTGATGCTGCTGTTCGCGCAGGGGACCGCCGTGGCGCTGGTCTTCACGCTGGTCAACAACGCCAACAACCTGTACGACAACTGGGCCGACCTGCTCGGCACCGGCGACCACGTGCAGCAGGCGGCCGACCTGGGCGCCGACGGCACCGGAGGCATCGCCCTGAAGCGGCTGCCGAAGGTGCGTCAGACCTTCCGGCCCGCCACCGGGCCCGGCATGCGCGCGGCCGGCGGGGTACGGGTCACCCAGCTCAAGGGCCGGGTGTCGGGTGTGAACGCCGAGGTCTACGTCTGGCTCCCGCCGCAGTACGACGAACCGGCCTACCGGCACCACAAGTTCCCGGTCGTGGAGCTGCTGCCCGGCTACCCCGGCTCGGCGAAGGCCTGGTTCGGCTCGCTGCACGTGAACGAGCAGCTGGAGCCGCTGATGCGGGACGGACAGGTCGCCCCGTTCATCCTGGTCGCGCCGCGCACCAATCTGCTGGCCGGGGTGGACACCGGCTGCGCCAACATCCCGGGCACGGTCGACGCCGACACCTGGCTGAGCGTCGACGTGCCGGTGATGGTCATGGACAACTTCCGTGCCGAGTCCGCCCCGCGGGGCTGGGCGGTGGCCGGCTACTCGGCCGGGGCCCACTGCGCGGCCAAGCTCGCCGTCGCCCACCCCGACCGCTACGGGGCCGCCGTCAGCCTGTCCGGCTACAACGACCCGATCGGCGAACGCGACTCGCTCGCCGCGCAGAACCCCACCCTCCGGGCCGAGAACAACCCCTACCTGCTGCTCCGCAAGGCGCCCGTCCCGCCGCGCATCTCGCTCTACCTCTCCGGCCAGCCGCACGACGGCTACGAGGCGGCCATCGCCCTCGAACAGGCCGCGAAGGCGCCGACGACCGTGCACGTGGTGTACATCCCGAGGAGCGCGGGCGGTCACACCATGGCGCTGTGGCGGCCGCAGGTGGTCCCGGCGTTCCGCTGGCTGACGGAGGTGACCGGCCGCGGCCCCGTCACGGCAGGACGGGCTGCTCCTCCTCGCTCACCGTCGACCGCCGGTGCCAGGCCCGCGGAGCTCGCCAGTGGAACCGCATCGCGAGCAGGCGCAGTACGAAGGCGGTGACCACCGCGAGGCTGCTGGTGAGCGGGTTCAGGGCGTCGTATCGGATGCACAGGGCGACCAGGGCGGCGCCGACGATCGCCGGGACCGCGTACAGGTCGCGGTCCCAGCGCAGCAGCGAGGGCACCTCGTTGGCGAGGACGTCCCGCAGCACACCGCCGCCCACGGCGGTGGTCAGCCCCAGGCCGGCGGAGGCGGTCAGGCCGAGCCCGTACTCGTACGCCTTGATCGTGCCGGCGACGCAGAACAGGCCGAGGCCGGCCGCGTCGAAGACGTTCACGGCGACCTGGATGCGCTCCACCTGCGGATGCAGGAAGAAGACGAGGAGCGTGGCGAGCAGCGGGGTGAGGAAGTACCCCAGGTCCGTGAAGGCGGCGGGCGGTACGGCCCCGATGACCAGATCACGGAAGAGCCCGCCGCCCAGCGCGGTGACCTCGGCGAGCACGGCGATGCCGAACACGTCGAAGTTCTTGCGCACGGCCAGCAGGGCGCCGGAGATCGCGAAGACGAAGATGCCGATCAGGTCGAGCGTGTGCTGGACGGACGGACTGAAGAGTTGCTGGAGCACCCGAACATTCTTACCTGCCAGAGCGCCTCGGCCTTAATTGTCAAGGCAGAGGCGCTCTGGCAGGGCTGGGTCACGTGTCCCCGGGCTCCTTGGAGGCAGACTCTGCCGCTTCCTCCGCGGCGGCCTCCGCCTCCGTCCCGGCACCCTCCTTGGAGGACTCCGGCCCCTTCTCCTTCTCCGCCGCCACCGCCGCCGACGTCTGTGCCGACTCGGCCAGCACCTCGTCGGCGACCAGTGCCGCCGCCTCCTTCGCGGCGGACAGCAGAACGGTGTCCTGCGGGGCCTGGTCCTCGAAGTTCTCCGGGTGGTGGCAGGCGACGCGCTGGCCGGGCCGCAGTTCGATCAGCGGCGGCTCGGTGCTCTTGCAGATCTGCGTGGCCTTCCAGCACCGGGTGTGGAAGCGGCACCCGCTCGGCGGGGCGATCGGCGAGGGCACGTCGCCTCTGAGCAGGATGCGCTCGCTCTTGGCCGCCCTGCGCCGCGGATCCGGGATCGGCACCGCCGACAGCAGGGCCTTGGTGTACGGGTGCATCGGACTGGCGTACAGCGAGTCGCGGTCGGCCAACTCGACGATCTTGCCGAGGTACATCACCGCGATCCGGTCCGAGACGTGCCGGACGACCGACAGGTCGTGCGCGATGATCACGTACGTCAGGCCGAGCTCGTCCTGAAGGTCGTCCATCAGGTTTACGACCTGCGCCTGGATCGACACGTCGAGCGCGGAGACCGGCTCGTCGGCCACGACCATCCGCGGCTTCAGGGCCAGTGCCCGGGCGATGCCGATGCGCTGCCGCTGGCCGCCGGAGAACTCGTGCGGGTAACGGTTGTAGTGCTCGGGGCTCAGGCCCACCAGCTCCAGGAGCCGCTGGACCTCCTGCTTGACGCCGCCCTCGGGCTCCACGCCCTGCAGCCTGAACGGCGCCGAGACGATGGTGCCGATGGTGTGCCGGGGGTTCAGCGAGCCGTACGGGTCCTGGAAGATCATCTGCACGTCGCGGCGGAGCGGGCGCATGCCGCTCGTGCCGAGGTGCGTGATGTCCTTACCGTCGAACTCGATCTTCCCGCCGCTGGGTTCGAGCAGCCGGGTGATGAGACGGCCCATGGTCGACTTGCCGCAGCCCGACTCGCCGACGACGCCGAGGGTCTCGCCGCGGCGCACCTCGAAGTCGATGCCGTCCACGGCCTTGACTGCCCCGGCCTGCCGCTGCAGCAGGCCCTTCTTGATGGGGAAGTGCTTGACCAGTCCCTCGACCTTGAGCAGCGGTGTCTCATCGTCGGTCACGGCCGTCGTCCCTGCCCGGGTATCGGTCTCGCTCACAGCTTCGGCGCAATCTCTTCGTTCCAGATCCGGGTGCGGTCCTCCTGCGACAGGTGGCAGGCGGTGAAGTGCCTGCCACCCACCTCGCGCAGCTCGGGCCGCTCGGTGCGGGTGATCCCGCCCTTGGGGACGTCCGCGTACGGACAGCGCGGGTTGAACGCGCACCCCGAGGGGACGTTGATGAGGCTGGGCGGCTGACCCTTGACCGGGATGAGCCGGTCGGTCTGCTCACGGTCGATCCGCGGCATCGAGCCGAGCAGGCCCCAGGTGTAGGGGTGCTGCGGCTCGTAGAAGATCGTGTCGACCGGTCCGCGTTCCACGCAGCGCCCGCCGTACATCACGAGGATGTCGTCGGCGATCTCGGCGACCACGCCGAGGTCGTGCGTGATGATGATGACCGCGGAGCCGAACTCCTTCTGCAGGTCCCGGATCAGGTCGAGGATCTGCGCCTGCACGGTCACGTCGAGCGCGGTGGTCGGCTCGTCCGCGATCAGCAGCTCGGGGTTGTTGACCAGCGCCATGGCGATCATGGCGCGCTGGCGCATACCGCCGGAGAACTCGTGCGGGTAGCTGTTGAGGCGCTTGTCGGGCTCGGGGATGCCGACCCGGTCGAGGAGTTCGACGGCGCGCCTGCGGGCGGTCTTCTTGTCGACGTCGTGGTGGACCCGGTACGCCTCGACGATCTGGTTGCCGACCGTGTAGTACGGGTGCATCGCGGACAGCGGGTCCTGGAAGATCATCGCCATCTCGTGACCGCGCAGCCGGCGCACCTCGTCGGGGCTCGCCGAGACGAGTTCCTTGCCGTCGAGCCAGATCTCGCCGGACATCCGCACGTTCTTGCCGCGGTTGCCGAGGCGGTGCAGGCCCATGATGGCCAGCGAGGTCACCGACTTGCCGGAGCCGGACTCGCCCACTATGCCGAGGGTCTGGCCCTTCTCCAGCTGGAAGGAGAGCCCGTCGACGGACTTGACCAGGCCGTCGTCGGTCGGGAAGTGCACCTTGAGGTCGCGCACGTCGAGGAATGCCCGGGGGCCCTCCCCGCTGGGCGTCGGCTCGCCCACGGCGGCCCCGGTCTTGGTCAGTTCGGTCACGAGAGCCTCACGCGCGGGTCGACGGTGGCGTACAGCACGTCCACCACCAGGTTGCAGAGCACGACGAAGAAGGCCGCCAGCAGGGTGACGCCCAGGATCGGCGGCAGGTCGTTGTCGGTGATGGCCTGGACGGCGTACTGGCCGATGCCGGGCAGGGAGAACACCGACTCGGTGATCACCGCGCCGCCGAGCAGCAGGCCGATGTCCATGCCGAAGACCGTCACGATCGGCGTGAGCGCCGCCCGCAGACCGTGCTTGACGACGACCTTGCGCTCCTTCAGGCCCTTGGCCCGTGCGGTGCGGATGAAGTCCTCGTTCATGGTTTCGAGCATGCCGGACCGGGTGAGCCGCGCGTAGATGGCGGAGTACAGCAGGGCCAGCGAACACCACGGCAGGAACAGGGTGTTGGCCCACTGGGACGGGTTCTCGGTGAACGGCACATAGGTCCGCCCGAAGATGTCCAGCTGATAGCTGAAGACGAGCAGGGCCAGCTGGCCGGTGAAGAACATGGGGAGTGACACACCGGCGAGGGCCACGCCCATCGCGGCGCGGTCGAAGAACGAACCCGGCTTGAGCGCGGAGATCACACCGGCGGCGACACCCGACAGCAGCCACAGCACGGCGGCGCCCGCGGCCAGGGAGATGGTCACCGGCAGCCGGTCCACGAGCTGCGGCCAGACCTCGATGTGGTTCTTGAACGAATAGCCGAAGCAGGGCATTTCACACTTGGCCGTGGTCGGGCCGAGGTTGTAAGTGGCGCCGGAGACGATCCCCTTGATGAACTCCCAGTACTGCTCGTAGACCGGCTTGTCGAGCCCGAGGTTCTGCTTGACCGCCAGGATGTCCTCGGGCGAAGGGTTCTTTCCGATGTACTGGGCGGCCAGCTGGTCGGGACTCTGCCCGGCCAGTCTCGGCAGCAGGAAGAAGATGCCGAAGGTGACCGCGGTGACGACCAGCAGCAGGATCACTGCCGCGATCGCCCGGCGGATGATGTACGAGATCACGGGGACCGGCGCCGGCGCCCGCGGGGGGTGAGACCCACGGGCGCCAATGCCTTCACCTGCCTTCCAGGGCTGCTCTTCGCGCTACTTCTTCGTCGTACCGAGGTTGAGGGCGTCGTACTGACCGCTCCAGGCGGCCGAGGAGACCACGTTGGTGGCGTTCGGCGAGCGGTACAGCAAGACCTTGAAGTAGGTCAGCGGCACGATGACGGCCTCGTCCATCGTCTTCTTGTCGACCTCGGCGTAGGCGGCGTTGCGTGCCGACTCGTCGGGGTTCTGGATGGTCTCGTCGAGCAGCTTGTTGACCTCCGCGTTGTCGAACGACGAGAGGTTGGTGTTACCGGAGGAGCTGATGGCCTTGCCGTTGAGGATCTGGTTCAGGAAGCCGTAGCCCGTCGGCCAGTCGGCGCCCCACTGCATCATCATGATGCCGATGTTCTGCTTCTTGGCGAAGGCGGGGACACCGGCGTAGTCCGTGAAGTACTTGCCGGACGGGTACTGCTTCATCTCGGCGTTGATGCCGACCTTCTTCAGCGAGTCGATGATCGCCGTGGCCGCGTCGACCTCCTGCTGACGGTCGCTGCGCGCGGAGATGTAGGTCTTGAAGCCGCTGGGCTGCTTGCAGGCCTTCAGGTGCTCCTTGGCCTTGGTGGCGTCACCCTTGTTGCCCTGGGTGGGGTAGGAGTCGAACTTCTGGTAGCCGATCACGTCCGGCGGCAGCACCGTGGAGGCGATGTCACCGCGGACCGGGCCGCCCTGCGCGGTCTGCACGGCCACCTTGTCGATGGCGTACTGCACGGCCTTGCGGCACTCGACGTTGTCGAACGGCTTGACCGTGGTGTTGAGCGCCGCGTAGACGAGACGGCCACCGTAGGTGTTGTCGGTGTTGGCCTTCTTGTCCTTGTTGTTGAGCAGCTGGGCCTGGGTCTGCGTGTCCACGCCGCGGCCCGCGAGGTCGACGGTGGTGGTGCCGGCCATCAGGTCCTTGTCGATCGTGGCCTGGTTGACCTTCAGGTTGACCACGATCTTGTCCGGGTACTGCTTGCGCAGCGGGTCGGTCTTGGCGTTCCACTCGGGGTTGCGCACCAGGGTGACCGACTTGCCCTCCTCGTAGCTCTGGAACTTGTACGAGCCGGAGGAGACGATCTTCTTGGTGTAGTCGACGCCGGTGTCCTTGGCCTTCGGCACCGGAGCCGTCTGCGGGGCGGTGACCAGGTAGTCGAAGTCCGTGAACGGCTGCTTGAGCTTGAAGGTGATCGTGTACTTGTCCGGCGTCTCGATCGACGCCAGGCCCTTGCCGCTCTTGTCCTTGTACGGGCCCTTGTACTTGTCGCCGCCGTCCAGGAACTGGGCGAAGTAGTTCGGGCCGAGGGAGAGCACGTCACGGGCGAAGTTGGAGCGCTCCACCGCGTACTTGACGTCCGCCGAGGTGACCTCGGTGCCGTCCTCGTACTTCACGCCCTGGCGGAGCTTGTACGTCCAGGTCTTGCCGCCGTCGGACGACTGGCCCTTGGACTGCGCGAGGTCCGGCACGATCTCGTTGCCCTTCTCGCCGGGGGCCGGCTTGAAGGTGAGCAGCGGACGCGCGTAGAGACGGCTGAAGTTGTACATGTACGCGTAGTACGTGTTGCCCGGGTCGAACGAGTCCGGGACGTCGGACATCGCGTAGGTGACCGTGCCGCCCTTCTCCGTAGAGGCGTTCACGACCGAGTTCGTGGCGGCGTCGGCGGTCGCCTTGCTGCCGCCGTCGTCGCCGTTGTCGTCGGCCTTGCTGCAGCCCGCCAACACGAGGCTGGCGCTGCTGAGGGCCGCGGCGACGGCAATTGCTGACCTTCGCATGATGGTCGGATTCCCCTTCTGAAGTTGAACACTTGGGCTGGACGCGGCACCGGCCGCGACCGCAGACGTCAGCGGCTGCGGGGGTCGAGAGCGTCCCGGAGGCCGTCACCGAGGAGGTTGAAGGCCAGTACGGTGATGAAGATGGCGAGACCGGGGACGAGCATGTACTGCGGATCGACCTCGAAGAAGTCGACGGCCTGGTTGAGCATGCCGCCCCACGACGCCTGCGGCGGCTGGATGCCCACGCCGAGGAAGCTGAGGGAGGCTTCGAAGAGGATGTTGGTCGGGATGAGCAGCGTCGAATAGACGATGATCGGCGCGACCAGGTTCGGCAGCAGTTCCTTGAAGAGGATGTACGGCCCGGAAGCGCCCATCCCCCGGGAGGCGTCGACGAACTCCCGCTCGCGCAGCGCCAGCGTCTGACCGCGGACGATGCGGCCCATGTAGGGCCAGTTGAAGAAGCCGATGACGAAGATCAGCACGAGGATGTGCAGCGGGAGGCCCTCGAGCCCGAACGCGCCGCCCTGGAGCGTCGCCGAGATGGCGATGGCGAAGAGCAGCAGCGGGAAGGCGAGGAAGGTGTCCATGAGCCGGCTGATGACCGCGTCGACGCGCCCCCCGTAGTAGCCCGCGATCAGGCCGAGCACGGTGCCGATCACATTGGACAGCACCGTCGCTCCGAAGGCGACGACCAGGGAGACCCAGGAGCCCTCCAGGATGCGGGCGAGGATGTCACGCCCGAACTTCGGCTCCACACCGAGCGGGTGGTCCCAGCTCATGCCGCCGAAGTCACCCTTGGGGAGAGTGGTGTTGGGGTCGATGAGGTCCTGGTGGAAGGCGTTGGGGTCGAGGCCCAGCAGCGACTGCAGCGGGCGGGACAGGGCGGCCGTCAGGATGAGCAGCACGACCACGACGCCGCCCGCCACCGCCACCTTGTCGCGCTTGAAACGGGTCCAGGCGATCTGCCCGAGAGACCGGCCCTCGATGTGTTGGGACTTCACACCCGCCAGCACGGCCTCCGGCTGGGCCTCGGCCTGCGATCCGGTGGTCTCGATCGGTGCCGTCACAAGTGCCCTGCCCCTTCTCGCCGGTGGTCACCGGCCCCCTTGCCCACCGTTGTCGGCGGCTTGATCCACTGTGGCTATGGCGTGGCGTCCGCAGATGGTGCGGCCACCGTCAGGCCGATCCCTCGCTTGGTATCGCTCACAGGATCGACGGCCTCGCGCCTGAGAGGCGAGTCTTCAACGCGCTCACGATCACACGCCAGGCCTGGTGGAGAAAGTATGCGCAACCGTGATGCCGACTGGGGGATTCCGTTATCCGGACACGCAGGCGCGTGGTCCGGACGATACGGCGCTGAAACGTACGCATTGCACGCAATACCATCCGGCATCCGCGAGCTGGGCGGCCGGCGCGGCGACGGCCGGTGCGGGGCGGGTCAGTACCTRCCCTGGGCCGGGGGGAAGCCGTAGCCGGAGGCCGGGGCCTGGACAGGGGCGGTGGCGTGGGCCTCACGGTCGTAGAAGGGGCGGGCGTTCGCGCGCAGCCACATGGCGACCGGGTCGTGTTCGTCGGACATGGCGACGGTCGAGACGGGCAGCCCGTCGGGTACGGCACCGAGGGACTGCTGCATCATCGCGCGCACGGAATCCACGGCCGTCGGCGAGGTGTCGTACACGTCCAGTCCGATGGCGAGATACGGCGCGCCCAGCGCGGGCTGCACCCAGGCCCGGCGCAGCGAGCGGACGGCCGGGGTGCGGTGGGCGTTCTGCGCGAGCAGGGCGTAGAACTGCGGGATCTCGATGGCCGGTTCGGACAGCCGCAGCGGACCGGCGGGCTGGCGGTCCAGGCCCGTGGCGATCCGGCGCAGGTCGAGCCAGGGGATGCCGACGCCGCCGCCGGGGGCGTGCGGGTTGAGCCAGAGGCCGTAGTGGTCGGGGTAGAGGGCACGGGCGACGTCGACTCCGTCGACCACCTCGTACGAGCGGTTCCAGCCGCTGGCCGAGAGCTCCTGGGCGGAGGTCACACAGGGGGCGTAGCCGTAGCCGTCGACCTCCATGTTCCCGTACTGGGCGTCGGGGGAGCCCGCCTGGCCGTGCCAGAGGAGCATCCAGATCTGGCCGGAGTGCGGGGTCGCGAGCGCGCGCAGGAGTGCCTCGTAGGCGTCGTAACGCCCGGGCGTGACCTGGCGCAGCATGTGCTCGACCTGTCCGGCCGCGGCCGTGCCGCTCGCGCTCACCTTTACCGCCCCTTCGTACAACGCCTCGACCGTGACCTAGCTTAAGCCCGCCCGCCGACTCGGGACTTGCCTCGTCCGGCGGGTGCGGGTCCGACCGTGCCCGGTCGCGTACCTCACTCCTGGGAGCGTCTGCCGGTGAGCCCTTGAAAGATCTGCTAGTGAACCCTTTGAAAGAACGGGCGCACTCGCTCCCGCATCCACTCGCCCACCGGATCCTCCGCCACGTCCAGGAGGACCAGGTTGACGGGCCACGGGGCCGGGGACCTGGTCACGGCCCGGGACAGGGCCTCCAGGGGGAGGGCGCGCAGGTCGCCTTCCCACTGGGAGAGTTCGACGCCCACGAACATCACCGGGTCGGCGGTCTCGATCGAGGCGAGGCAGCGGCGGGCCGTGACCACGACGCCGATCGCCTCGAACTCGGCGGAGGCGGCGGCGAGGAAGTCCACCGGGTCGTCCTGCCAGTCGGGCTCGAAGAGGCGGACCCGGCCGCCGCTCGCGGGGCCGTCCAGGGGCGTCCGGCCGGCCCGGCAGAGCTCGGCCACGGCGGGCGGCGGAAGGGGTATGCCGACCACGCCGCCCGGGTTGACGGCTATCCCGGCGTGCGGGGGCAGGCCGCGGGCGAACTCCACGGCGGGCGCGATGGTGTACGACATGTGGGAGCCGACGACCTGGCGGAACTGCTCCTCGGAGCTGAACACCGGTACGTACGCCTGGCCGTCGATCTCGATGCCGGGCAGGTCGAGGGGGCCGCTCTGCGGGCCGCCGCCGCTCGGCAGGGGGACCCAGACGAAACTCCGGCCGAGCACCTCGACGATCCGCCCGCCGGCCGACGGCCCGGCGCCGAGGGAGGCCGAGAGCACCTCCTCCAGTTCGTTGCCTGGCCATCCGCCGTGCGGGTGGGTCTGCGTGTGCGCCGGGAAGTCCGCGGAGAAGTCCGCCGGGAAGTCCATCTGCCTACCGCCTGCCTGGAACCACTGCTGTGGCTCAAAAGGCTAGCGGCTCGGCGGCCGCCCGCGGTCAGCCGGTGAACCCGATCCGGCGCAGGGTGTCCGCCGCGTCCCGATCGACGAGGATCGCCGAGCCGCAGCCCGCGGGCAGTTCGCCCCGCTCCACGGCGCGCAGCAGGCGGGTGGTCGCCGCGCGGTGGCGCAGGAACGCGTACTTCGAGACACCGCGGCCGCGGTCGCGCTGGCCGGCCAGGGCCTCCTCGGGCGTGACGGCGAGCATGAGCAGATGCAGGGTGCCGTCCCGGCGGCGGGCCTCGCGGGCCAGCCAGCGGCGGACCCAGGCCTGGGTGCCGCAGTCGTGCACCACGACGCCCTCGCCGGTGCGCAGGGCGCGGCGCAGCCCGGCGTAGTGGGCGAGGCGGACGAGCGGGCGGTAGACCGCGTACGGCAGGAAGCGCGGCATGCGGCCGTCCCAGCGGTCGCGGGTGTCCTGGGAGTCGATGCGCCGGCCGGGCACGGTGCGCCGCATCAGCGTGGACTTGCCGCTGCCGGGCAGGCCCGTGACCACGACGAGGTCGCGGGGGCCGAAGAGCAGCGCGTGCGGGCTGCGGCCGGCGCGCTCACGCAGATCGCGGACGACCGGCACCGGCAGCGGGCCGCAGGCCGCCCGTGCCGGAGCGGCCGGCTGCCCGGGCAGCGCGACGCCCGATGTCGTGGCGTACGCGGTGGTCCTGTTCACCGTGATCGTCCTCCCCTGGGGCCAGGTACGGAAGACCCATCCCCGCTGAGTGTAAAGAGAAGGTAATGCCCGATGTCTCTGGTTTTAGTCCTCTTCCTGCAACAGGCCTGCTACAGGGGTGGTGCCCCTGCCACCCCGCGACGATGCGTGCAATGATGTGCGCGCCAACTGCATACCGGCCGTTTGAATCCGCGCGGGAGAGTCCCCAGCACCGCTGACGCTGGGGCGCCGAAGGAGCAAGTCCCTCCCTTGAATCTCTCAGGCCCCGTTACCGCGCGGGCGAGGCACATCTGAAAAGCGGGCCGCCGTCCTCGGCGGTCCCACCCAAGGTGCAAGCCATGTCCTGTGTGGTCATGGCGAACCTCTCAGGTTCCGATGACAGATGGGGAGGAACGACCTCGCCCGTCATGCCCTTGGGAGACGACCGACCGTGAGCAGCACAGGAGAACTCCGCCACACCGCGCTCGATGCCCTGCATCGTTCGCTCGGCGCGACGATGACCGACTTCGCCGGCTGGGACATGCCCCTGCGCTACGGCTCCGAGCGCGACGAGCACAACGCCGTGCGCACGAGGGCCGGGCTCTTCGACCTCTCCCACATGGGGGAGATCACCGTCACCGGTCCGCAGGCCGCCGCCCTCCTCGACTACGCCCTGGTGGGCAACATCGGCGGCGTCAAGCCCGGCCGCGCCCGCTACACCATGATCTGCCGGGCCGACGGCGGCATCCTCGACGACCTGATCGTCTACCGGCTCGCGGACACCGAGTACATGGTCGTCGCCAACGCCTCCAACGCCCAGGTCGTGCTGGACGCCCTGGCGGAACGTTCCGCGGGCTTCGACGCCGAGGTGCGCGACGACCGGGACGCCTACGCGTTGATCGCCGTGCAGGGGCCCCAGTCCCCGGGGATCCTGAAGTCCCTCACCGACGCCGACCTCGACGGCCTGAAGTACTACGCCGGCCTGCCGGGCACGGTCGCGGGCGTCCCGGCCCTGATCGCCCGCACCGGGTACACCGGCGAGGACGGCTTCGAGCTGTTCGTGAAGCCGGAGCACGCGGTCGAGCTGTGGCAGGCCCTGACCAAGGCGGGCGAGGGCGCCGGACTGGTCCCCTGCGGGCTGTCCTGCCGCGACACGCTGCGCCTGGAGGCGGGCATGCCGCTGTACGGGCACGAGCTGAGCACCTCCCTGACGCCCTTCGACGCCGGGCTCGGCCGGGTGGTGAAGTTCGAGAAGGAGGGCGACTTCGTGGGGCGCGAGGCCCTGCGGGAGGCCGCCGCCCGCGCCGAGCAGAACCCGCCCCGCGTGCTGGTCGGGCTCGTCGCCGAGGGCCGCCGGGTGCCGCGCGCCGGGTACGCGGTCGTGGCCGGCGGCGAGGTGATCGGCGAGGTCACCTCCGGCGCCCCCTCCCCCACCCTCGGCAAGCCGATCGCCATGGCCTACGT
>NZ_NGFN01000205.1 GCF_002148965.1 Streptomyces swartbergensis
AGGCAAGGGGGGCGGACCCGGCAGGGCGGGAGGTCCTCCTGCGCATCGCACGACCGGGACGGAGACGGCCGCCGGGACCGCCCGGCGGTGAGCCGTCAGCCCGCCACCGCACGCTCCAGCGCCCGCAGGAACCCGTCCACCGTCCCCCGGTCCCGCACCGCCAGCCGCAGCCACTCGTCGTCCAGGCCGGGGAAGGTGTCCCCGCGCCGCACGGCGTAGCCGAGGTCGCGCAGGCGGCGGCGTACGGTCGCCGCGTGCGGGAGACGGATCAGGACGAACGGGCCCTCCGCGGGCTCGACCACCCGCAGCCCGGCCGGGGCGAAGCGGGCGAGGCCCGTCAGCAGGTGTGCCCGGTCCGCGGCGACGCGGTGCGCGGCGTGGGCCGCCTCCGCCACCGCCCGTGGCCCCACGCACGCCTGCGCCGCGGCCAGCGCCGGCGTCGACACCGGCCACAGCGGCTGCGCCCGCTCCAGGTCCTCGATGGTCTCCGGCGCCGCCAGCACGTACCCGATCCGCAGCCCGGCCAGCCCCCACGTCTTGGTCAGGCTGCGCAGCACCACGAGCCCGGGCACGTCGACGCGGTCCGCCAAGGCCTCCCGTTCGCCCGGCACCGCGTCCATGAACGCCTCGTCCACCACCAGCAGCCGCCCGGGCCGGGCCAGCGAGGCGATCACCTCCGCCGGGTGCAGCACCGACGTCGGGTTCGTCGGATTGCCGATCACCACCAGGTCGGCGGCCTCGGGGACGGCCGCCGGGTCCAGCCGGAAGCCGTCCTCCTCCCGTAGCAGCACCCGGTCGACCGTGTGCCCCGCGTCGCGCAGCGCGGCCTCCGGCTCCGTGAACTGCGGGTGGACCACGACCGGCCGCCGCACCTTCAGCGCCCGCGCCAGCAGCACGAACGCCTCCGCCGCCCCGGCCGTCAGCAGCACCCGCTCCACCGGCAGGCCGTGCCGCGCCGCCACCGCCGCGCGTGCGGCCCGCCCGTCCGGGTAGGCCGCCAGCCCGCCCAGCGACGCGGCGATGTGCTCCCGCAGCCACGCCGGAGGGGTGTCCGCGCGGACGTTCACGGCGAGGTCGACGAGCGAGCCGCCGTCGTCCCGGACCTCCGCGTCGCCGTGGTGCCGCAGATCGTGGCCGCTCTCTGTGCTCCTGGGATCCTCAGTGGGCATGGGAGTGCGCCCCGTGGTGGTGACCGTGTCCGTGCCCGTGGTGGCCGTCGTCGTCCGGATGGAAGTGCGGCTGCTGCGGCATCCCCACCTTGTCCTCGAAGCCCGGCAGCGCGACGCGGTACACGCACGAGTCGCAGTTCATCCGCAGATCACCCTCGACGGCCTCCGCGTACCGCTCCCACACCAGGTCCAGCAGCTCCGGCTCCGGCCCGATGACGTCGGCCGAGCGCACCTCGACCTCCGGGTGCGCCGCCGCCCAGCCCTCCGTCTGCAGCCGCACCCGGTCCGGCAGGATGCCGGTGAACAGGAAGTAGGGGAGCACCACGATCCGGCGGGCGCCCAGCCGCGCGCACCGGTCGAGTCCGCTCGGCACGTCCGGCGCCGCCAGCGACACGAACGCCGTCTCGACCCCCGCGTACCCGCGCCCCTCCCACAGCAGCCGCGCCGCCTTGTACACCTCGGCGTTGGCGTCCGGGTCCGTCGACCCGCGCCCCACCAGCAGCACCGTCACATCCGCCCGGTCACCCGGCCTGCGCCCCGCGGCGCCGCCCAGCGCCTCGTCCAGCCGCCGCTCCAGCACGTTCAGCAGCGCCGGGTGCGGGCCCAGCGGACGCCCGTACGTGTACGAGATCCCGGGGTGCCGCTCCTTCTCGCGGGCCAGCGCCGCCGGGATGTCGCCCTTGGCGTGCCCGGCGGACACCAGCATCAGCGGCACGGCGGCGAACCGCCGTACGCCCCGCTCCACCAGCTCGGCGACGGCCTCGCCCAGCGGCGGCGGGGACAGTTCGATGAAGCCGCCCGCGACGGGCAGTTCCGGGTGGCGGGCCCCCAGTGCCCGCACGAAGTCGCGGAACGCCTCGGCTCCGGCGTCGTCACGGGTGCCGTGGCCGGCGATGAGCAGGGCGGGCGGGGTGGTCACAGGTTCTCCTCGGCGGACGTGGGGTGGTGGACGACGCGGTTCACTCGGGCTCCTCCTGCCAGCGGTAGCCGCGCGGCGTCACCATGCGCCCGGCGATCTCGCGGGTCGCGGTGTTGCCGACGGTGACGACCGTCATCATGTCGACCGTCGCCGGATCGAGCGCGGCCAGCGTCGTGAGCCGGGCGGACTCGTCCGGCCGCGAGGCGTTGCGTACGACACCGACCGGCGTGGCCGGCGCCCGGTGCTCGGCGAGGATGTCCAGCGCCTTGGGCAGCTGCCAGTCGCGGCCACGCGAACGCGGGTTGTAGAACGTCACCACGATGTCGGCCTCGGCCGCCGCCCGCACCCGCCGCTCGATGACCTCCCACGGCGTGTGCAGGTCGGACAGGCTGATCGACACGTGGTCGTGGCCCAGCGGCGCGCCCAGGATCGCACCGGCCGCGAGCGCCGCCGTCACACCGGGCACACCGACCACGTCGATGTCGTCGGAGGCCTCGGCGAGCGCGGGGGAGGCCATGGCGTACACGCCCGCGTCCCCGCTGCCGATCAGCGCGACGGCCCGCCCCCTGCGGGCCTCCTCGACGGCCGTGCGCGCCCGCTCCTCCTCGGCCCCCAGCCCCGACTCCAGGATCCGGGTGCCGGGCCGCAGCAGATCGCGGATCTGGTCGACGTACTGGTCGAGTCCGACGAGCACGGAAGCGCGCCGGAGCTCCGCCTTCGCGCGCGGCGTGAGCAGGTCCCGGGCACCCGGCCCGAGCCCGACCACCGCGAGCCGCCCGCGCCCCGGGCGCCGTACGACGGCACAGGTCGCCATGGCAGGACGCGCGGCCGACTTCCGCTTGGGGACGAGGAGTTCGCCCCCGCGCACCAGCGCGGCGGCCTCCGCGACCGAGGGCGTACCGACGGCGGCGAGCGGCGCGTCGGACGGATTGGGCACGTCCACCCCGGCCAACTCCCCGGCCGAGTACGTCACCAGGGGCACACCCAGCCGCCGCGCGGCCTCGACGAGGCCGGGCTCCCCGGCCTTGGCGTCGACGGTGGCGAGCTCGGCGACCGACGCCGCGGACAGCCCGGCCTCCCGCAGGGCGCCCTCGACCAGCCCGAGCACCTCCTCGACGGGGGCACCCTTCGACGCCCCGACCCCGACGACCAGCGACGGCGGGCGCAGCACCACCTCGCGCTCGGCCGCCTCGACGAGCCGGTCGGTCAGCCGGATCGTGTACGACCCCTCGGCGGCCACCGGGAGCGGCGGCAGCGGCCAGGCCACCTCGGCCCGCAGCGCCACCGCCTCACCGTCCAGCAACGCCCGGGAGACCCCGGCGACATCGCCCTCCACGGGCAGGCCGAGGGTGTCGAGACCGGGCAGGCCCACGGCGTCCGTCGCCGTGGTCACGACCGGCTCGGCACCCAGCAACTCCCCGACCTCCCGGGCGAGTTCGTTGGCCCCGCCCGCGTGCCCGCCCACCAGCGACACCGCGAACCGGCCGCCCTCGTCGACGCACACCACACCCGGGTCCGCCGTCTTGCCGGACAGCAGCGGCGCCACCAGCCGCACCACCGCCCCCGTCGCCAGGAAGCACACGAGCTGCTCGCACTGCGCGAACGCGGCCCGTACGGCGTCCCCGACGGGACCCTCGTACACGCGCGTGCGGTCCGGCCACGCGGCGGCCAGCCGGTCCCGCGCAGCCGCTCCCGCCGCGGTGGCGGAAATGAGGCCGATCACTGAGCGACTCCTTCTGCGTTTTCTCCGACACGTACAGGAGGCCGGACGATCATCTACTGGCACCCCGTTCGCGCAGGGCCTTGCGGGCGTCGGGGTCGGCCTTGCGATAGCCGTGGAAGTGACCCGGGTGGTACAGGTGCGAGCGCGTGCCGTGCGCGTCGAGCGCCGGGCCGACCAGGAACAGCGTGTGCTTCCACAGCTTGTGTTCCTTGACCGTCTCCTCCAGCGTGCCGATCGTGCACCTCACGACCAGCTCCTCCGGCCAGGTCGCCTGGTAGGCGACCACGACCGGGGTCGTCGTCGGATAACCGCCCTCCAGCAGCTCCCGCACGAGCTGCCCGCTGCGGGCCGCGGAGAGGAAGATCGCCATGGTGGTGCCGTGCCGGGCGAACTCGCGGACCTCCTCCCCGGGCGGCATGGGCGTCTTGCCGCCACCGAGCCGCGTCAGGACGACGGACTGCGCGACCTCGGGGATGGTCAGCTCGCGCTGCGCGAGCGCGGCGACGGCGGAGAAGGCGGACACCCCGGGCACGACCTCGGTCGCGATGCCGATCTCGGCACACCGGTCGAGCTGCTCCTGGGTGCCGCCCCACAGGGCGGGGTCACCGGAGTGGATCCTGGCCACGCACAGGCCCTCCTCCCGGGCCCGCCGGTACACGGCCACGACGTCCTCCAGGGGCATGGCCGCCGAGTCGAGGACCTCCGCGTCCTCGCGCGCGTGCTGGAGGACCTCCGCCTGGACCAGGCTCGCCGCCCAGATCACCACGTCGGCCTCGGCGATGGCGCGCGCGGCACGGAACGTCAGCAGGTCGGCGGCGCCGGGGCCGGCACCGACGAAGGTCACCTTGCCGGTGGGGGCGTCGGCCATGGGGGCTGGTCCTCTCGTACAGGGGGTTACCGGTTGGAAGGGTGATGGACGGGCGAGTCAGAGCTTTCCGCCCCGCCCGCCGTCGCGCCGCGCGGGGGAGATGAGCGTCGACAGGTAGGGCAGGGGAGTGCCGTCGAGTTCGGCGGCCGGCCGGATCGACTCCTCCGTCAGCCCCAGCGCCGACCCCCACACCGCGTCGCCGATCCGCCCGGTCTCCCGCAGCGCCTCGGCGACCTCGTGCGCCTGCCGGCCGAACTTGTAGGCGACGACGGTCCCGGGCCCGGCGAGGGCCTCCTTGAGCACCGTCGCCCCCGCCGTGACGGGCACGAGCGTGAGCGGCTCGGTCCCCTCGGTCAGCACGGCGCCCGAGCGCGCGGCGAGATCCTGCATGGCGGTGATCCCGGGCACGGTCTCGACGACGGTCCCCGGCACCAGCTCGGCGATGGTCTGCGCGAGGTACGTGAAGGTGGAGTACACGTTGGGATCCCCGATGGTCGCGAAGGCGACGGCACCGTGCCCGCGCAGCAGCTCGGCGACCCGCTCGCCCGCCGCGTCCCAGGCCGCCTCCCGCCGTGCCCGGTCGCTGCGCTCGTTCAGCGCGAACACGACCCGGACGACCTTCTCCTCGGGCACGTAGTGCAGCACGGTCGCCTCGGCACGCCCGCGCTCTCCCCCGTCCTTTCCATCGGACGCAGCCATGACGGGCACGACCACGACATCGGCCTCCCGCAGGGCGTTCACGCCCTTGACGGTCACCAGCTCCGGATCCCCGGGCCCGACCCCGACACCGACCAGCCTGCTGCTCATGACGTCCGGCACCTCTCCACGAACCGACGGGCGACACCGGGCTCCGCAGCCCAGTGCGTGTGCAGATAGCTCGCGTGCACACCGTGCTGAACGAACCCCTCGACCCGCCGCTGAGGGGTTCGCAGGCCCCAGGCCGGTTCGGCCCCCGCCCCGGGCTCCACGGCGGTCCGGTGGAACTCGTGCCCCCGCATCCGCGTCCCGGCCGCCGCGAGCACACTGTCGCCTACGGCCACGGCGTCCCGATACCCCAGGGTCAGCCGCTCGGTCATCCGTGCCCCGGCGTCCAGCACCCCGCACATGGGCAGTCCGTCCAACTCCCGGCACAGATACAGCAGCCCGGCACACTCGGCGGCCACCGGAGCGCCGCTCTCCGCCAGGTCGGCAACGGCCTTGCGCAGGGGCTCATTGGCGGACAGCTCGGCGGCGTACACCTCGGGGAACCCGCCCCCGATCACCAACCCCCGCGTCCCTTCGGGCAGTTCCTCGTCCCGCAGCGGATCGAAGGGCACGACTTCGGCACCGGCGGCGGWGAGGAGCTCGGTGTGCTCGGCGTAGGAGAAGGTGAACGCTTCACCGCCGGCGACGGCAACGACCAGCCCGTCCGGCGATTGAGGACGAGGCCGTTCAGGCCGACCGGGGGTCCAGGGGGCGGAGCCCCCTGGCGGGGTCGAAGGGGCGGAGCCCCTGGAGGACGGGAAGGGTAGGGGCGGCGGGGGCGAGGAAGCCACCGCCTCAGCCGCGTCCCAGGCCGCACCCGACAACGCCCCCGCACCCCGCGCCAACCTCATCAACGCGTCCAGATCACAACCGTCGGAGACCTGCGCGGCCATCGCCGCGACGGCCTCCACCGCCTCAGCCCGCCGCTCGGCGACCGGCACCAGCCCCAGATGCCGCGACGGCGTGTCCACCTGCGGAGCCCGCCGCAACACCCCGAGCACCGGCACACCTGTCTGCTCCAAAGCCTCCCGCAGCATCACCTCGTGCCGCTCCGACGCGACCTTGTTCAGGATCACGCCCCCGACCCGCACCTCCGGATCCCAGGAGACGAACCCGTGCACCAGCGCCGCCACCGACCGGGACTGCGACGACGCGTCGACGACCAGCACGACCGGCGCCCGCAGCAGCTTCGCGACATGAGCCGTGGAGGCCAGCTCCCCCTCCCCGGCGGCCCCGTCGTACAGCCCCATCACGCCCTCGACGACGGCGACGTCACACCCGCGCGCCCCGTGCAGGAACAGCGGCCCGACCAGCTCCGGCCCGCACAGATACGCGTCGAGGTTGCGCCCCGCCCGCCCGGTCGCGAGCGCGTGGTACCCGGGGTCGATGTAGTCCGGCCCGACCTTGTGCGGGGACACGGCGAGCCCTCGCGCGGCGAGCGCGGCCATCAGCCCCGTGGCGACGGTGGTCTTGCCACTGCCCGACGAGGGCGCGGCGACGACCAGCCGGGGCACGGACGAGGACATCACCACTCGATGCCCCTCTGCCCCTTCTGCCCGGCGTCCATGGGGTGCTTCACCTTGGACATGTCGGTCACGAGGTCGGCGAAGTCCACGAGCTTCTCAGGAGCGTTGCGCCCGGTGATCACCACATGCTGGGTGCCGGGCCGGTTCCGCAGGACGTCCACGACCTCGTCGGTGTCCACCCACCCCCAGTGCATCGGGTAGGCGAACTCGTCCAGCACGTACAGCCGGTACGTCTCCGCGGCCAGGTCCCGCTTGACCTGCTCCCAGCCCTCCCGGGCCTTCTCCTCGTTGTCCAGCTGCGCATCGCGCTGCACCCAGGACCAGCCCTCGCCCATCTTGTGCCAGGCCACGGACCCGCCCTCGCCGGAGGCACCGAGCACGCGCAGCGCGTTCTCCTCGCCGACCTTCCACTTCGCCGACTTGACGAACTGGAACACCCCGATCGGCCAGCCCTGGTTCCAGGCCCGCAGCGCGAGCCCGAAGGCGGCCGTCGACTTGCCCTTGCCGACGCCCGTGTGCACGACGACGAGCGGCCGGTTCCGGCGCTGTCGCGTCGTCAGACCGTCGTCCGGAATCACACTCGGCTGTCCCTGCGGCATTACGCGGCCCTCCTCGAAGTCCCCTGCACATCCCTGACCAGCCCGGCGATCGAGTCGGCCCGCAGCTCGTCCAGCGTCACCGCGGTGCCGCCCAGCTCACCGGCGAGCTGCCCGGCGAGCCCCAGCCGCACCGGCCCGGTCTCGCAGTCCACGACGACGGACGCGACGCCGTCGGCCGCGAACAGCCGTGCCGCCCGCCCGGCCAGGGCGACCGGCTCCGGGCCACCGGTGGCCCGCCCGTCCGTCACCAGCACGACCAGCGGCCGCCGTGCCGGATCCCGCAGCCGCTCCACCCGCAGCACGTCGTGCGCGCGCAGCAGCCCGGCGGCCAGCGGCGTACGCCCGCCGGTCGGCAGCGACTCCAGCCGGGCCGCCGCCGCGTCCACCGACGAGGTCGGCGGCAGCGCGACGTCCGCGCCCGAACCCCGGAACGTCACCAGCCCCACCTTGTCCCGCCGCTGGTAGGCGTCCAGCAGCAGCGACAGCACGGCCCCCTTCACGGCACTCATCCGCTGCCGCGCCGCCATCGACCCGGAGGCGTCCACCACGAACAGCACGAGATTGCCCTCGCGCCCCTCGCGGGTCGCCTGCCGCAGATCGTCCCGGCGCACCACCAGCCCCGGTCCGGACCGCCCGCGCGCCCGCTGGTGCGGCGCCGCGGCCTGCACGGTCGCCGCCAAGTGCAGCTTCGTGAGCGTGCCCCGGGGCCGCCGGGAGCCGGTCGTCCGCCCGTGCTCGGTCCGCGCCCGCGAACGCCGCCCGGCCGCACCCTCGCCGATCCCGGGCACGCTCAGCACCTTGGTCCGGAACGGCTCGGCAGCCCGTACGGCCGACTGCTCACCGGCACCCGACGGCTGCGGCTGCCCGTTCTCCCCGGCCTCGGGCGTGGCTCCGGTGTCATCACCCTGGGGCCCGTCGTCGGGCTCCGGCTGTCCGCCGTCCCCGCCGCCTCCGCCGGGCCCGTCCGGCCCCTGGTCCGGGTCGGGGTCCGGATCCGGGTCGTCGTCCCCGGAGAACTCCTCCAGGGTCTCGTCCAGCTTGTCCTCGTCCAGCCCCGGCGCGTCGAAGGGGTTGCGCCGCCGGCGGTGCGGCAGCGCGAGCAGCGCGGCCTGCCGTACGTCCTCGGCGAGCACGTCCGTACGCCCCGCCCAGGCGGCCAGCGCCGTCGCCGTGCGCGCCATCACGATGTCGGCGCGCATGCCGTCGACCTCGAAGGCCGCGCAGGTCGCCGCGATCTGCCGCAGAGCCCCGTCGCCCAGCCGCACGGACGGCAGCAGCTCCCGTGCCGCCACGATCCGCGCCCGTACGGCGGCCTCCTCGTCCGCCCAGCGGGCCGCGAAACCGGCCGGATCGTCGTCGTAGGCGAGCCGCCGCCTGACGACCTCCACCCGCTGCTCGGGCTCCCGCGAGGCCGCGACCTCGACGGTCAGCCCGAACCGGTCGAGCAACTGCGGCCGCAGTTCGCCCTCTTCGGGGTTCATGGTGCCGACGAGCAGGAACCGGGCCGCGTGCCGTACGGAGACGCCTTCGCGTTCCACGTACGAGGCGCCCATCGCGGCCGCGTCCAGCAGCAGGTCGACCAGGTGGTCGTGGAGGAGGTTGACCTCGTCGACGTAGAGGATGCCGCGGTGCGCGGCGGCGAGCAGACCCGGCTCGAAGGCCTTCACGCCCTCCGACAGCGCCCGCTCGATGTCCAGCGCGCCCACCAGCCGGTCCTCCGAGGCACCGACGGGCAGCTCGACCATCCGGGCCGGACGGGACTGGCCGGCGGTTCCCGGCGCGTGCGGCCCGTCCGGGCAGGCGGGGTCGGGGGAGCCGGGGTCGCAGGAGAAGCGGCACCCGGGGACGACGTCCACCTGAGGCATGAGCGCGGACAGCGCCCGCACGGCCGTCGACTTGGCGGTGCCCTTCTCACCGCGCACCAGCACACCGCCGACCGCCGGCGACACGGCGTTCAGCAGCAGCGCGAGCCGCAGGTCGTCCTGGCCCACCACGGCCGTGAACGGGAACGGGGTGCTCACTTGTCGTCACCTTCCAAGTCGCCTTCGAGCTCCAGATACGTGGCACGCAGCCGGTCCAGCGTCGACGCGTCCGGCTCCGCCCACAGTCCGCGGTCGGCGGCCTCCAGCAGCCGCTCGGTGATGCCGCGCAGCGCCCAGGGGTTGGACGTCTTCATGAACTCCCGGTTCTCCGGGTCGAAGACGTACTCGGCGCTGAGTTTCTCGTACATCCAGTCGTCCACGACCCCGGCCGTTGCGTCGTACCCGAACAGGTAGTCCACGGTCGCGGCCATCTCGAAGGCGCCCTTGTAGCCGTGCCGCCGCATGGCCGCCATCCAGCGCGGGTTGACCACGCGGGCGCGGAACACCCGGTGCGTCTCCTCGCCCAGCGTGCGGGTCTTCACCTGGTCCGGGGTGGCCGAGTCGCCGACGTACGCCTCGGGGCTCGCGCCCGTCAGATGGCGGACCATGGCGACCATGCCGCCGTGGTACTGGAAGTAGTCGTCGGCGTCGACGAGGTCGTGCTCTCGCGTGTCGACGTTCTTCGCCGCGACCGCGATCCGCCGGAACGCCGTCTCCATGTCCCCGCGCGCGGCACGCCCGTCGAGCCCCCGCCCGTAGGCGTAGCCGCCCCACACCGCGTACACCTCGGCGAGGTCCGCGTCCGAGCGCCAGTTGCGGGCGTCGATCAGCGGCAGCAGACCGGCCCCGTACGCCCCCGGCTTGGAGCCGAAGATCCGGGCGGTCGCCCGGCGCCGGTCGCCGTGCTCGGCGGTGTCCTCATCGGCGTGCGCCCGGACGTAGTTCTGCTCGGCGGGCTCGTCCAGCTCGGCGACCGTGCGGACGGCGTCGTCGATCAGCCCCACCACGTGCGGGAACGCGTCCCGGAAGAAGCCGGAGATACGGACCGTCACGTCGATGCGCGGCCTGCCCAGCTCCTCCGGGGGGATCACCTCGAACCCGGTCACCCGGCGCGAGGCGTCGTCCCAGACCGGCCGGCAGCCCAGCAGCGCCAGGATCTCGGCGATGTCGTCGCCCTGGGTGCGCATGGCCGAGGTGCCCCACACCGTCAGGCCGACGGACTTCGGATACGCGCCCGTGTCGGTCAGATACCGCTGCACCAGCGAGTCCGCGAGCGCCTGCCCGACCTCCCAGCTCAGCCGGGACGGAATCGCCTTGGGGTCGACAGAGTAGAAGTTGCGCCCCGTCGGCAGGACGTTGACCAGGCCGCGGGTCGGCGAGCCGGAGGGACCCGCCGGGACGTAACCGCCGTCCAGCGCCCGCAGGATGTGCCCGATCTCGTCGGTGGTCCTGGCCAGCCTCGGCACGACCTCCGTGCAGGCGAACTCCAGCACCGCCACGGCCTCGGCGACCTCCCTGCCGAGCACCTCGCGGACCAGCGCCGGGACCTCGGCGACCGCCCAGCCGCGCTCCTCCATGCCCTCCGCGATCCGCCGGCAGAGCTGCTCCAGCAGGTCGATCGCGTCGGCGGCGGTGCGTGCGGGTCCCGCCACCAGGCCCGTCAGCTCCGCCGGCACCTTCACCGGAGCGCCCGGCTCAGCCAGCAGCTCCTTCTCCACCAACCCGAAGTGCTCCGCCAGCGCCGCCCGGAGCCCGGGCAGCGCGTCGGCCTGCCCGCCCCACACCTGCGAGGCGCGCAGCACCGCCAGCACGAGGTTGACGCGCGGTTCACCGACCGGGCCGCCGCCCAGGACGTGCAGGCCGTCCCGGATCTGCACGTCCTTGATCTCGCACAGATAGCCGTCGATGTGCATGACGAACTCGTCGAACTCGGCGTCGTCCGGCTGCTCGTCGACATGCAGGTCGTGGTGCAGCTCGGCGGCCTTGACGAGAGTCCAGATCTGCGCGCGCACGGCCGGGGCCTTCGCCGGGTCCAGGTCGGAGACGAGCGCGTACTCGTCCAGGAGCTGCTCCAGCTTGGCCAGGTCGCCGTAGGTGTCGGCGCGGGCCATCGGCGGCACCAGGTGGTCGACGACCGTGGCGTGCCCGCGCCGCTTGGCCTGGGTGCCCTCGCCCGGGTCGTTGACGATGAACGGGTAGATCAGCGGCAGCTCCCCGAGCACGGCGTCCGGGGCGCAGCCGGCGCTGAGCCCGAGGCCCTTGCCCGGCAGCCACTCCAGCGTGCCGTGCTTGCCCATGTGCACGATCGCGTCCGCGCCGAAACTGTTCTCCAGCCAGCGGTAGGCCGCCAGGTAGTGGTGCGACGGCGGCATGTCCGGGTCGTGGTAGATCGCGATGGGGTTCTCGCCGAAGCCGCGCGGCGGCTGGATCATCACCACGACGTTCCCGAACCGCAGCGACGCCAGCACGATGTCGTCCCCGTCGACGTAGAGGCCGCCCGGCGGTTCGCCCCACGCCTCGGTCATGGCGTCCCTCAGCTCCGGGTCGAGCTGGTCGAACCAGGCCCGGTAGTCCGCCAGCGGCACCCGCGCGGGCGCGGCGGCCAGCTGCTCGTCCGTCAGCCACTCCACGTCGTGCCCGCCGGCCGCGATGAGCCGGTGGATCAGCTCGTCGCCGCCCGCGGGGTACTCGGTGAGGCCGTACCCGGCGTCCCTGAGGGCGTCCAGCACCCGCACCGCCGAGGCCGGGGTGTCCAGCCCGACGGCGTTGCCGACCCGCGAGTGCTTGGTCGGATACGCGGTGAAGACGAGCGCGAGCTTCTTCTCGGCGTTCGCCTTGTGCTTCAACCGCGCGTGCCGTACGGCGATCCCGGCGACCCGCGCGGCCCGCTCCGGGTCGGCGACGTACACGGGCACGTCGGCGCCCTTCTCGACGACCTGCTCCTTGAAGGAGAACGGCACGGTGATCAGCCGCCCGTCGAACTCCGGGATCGCCACCTGCATCGCGGCGTCCATGGGGGACAGGGCGGCGTCGGACGCCTCCCAGGCGCGTCGCGAGGACGTCAGGCACAGCCCTTGCAGCACGGGGATGTTCAGCTCGGCGAGGGCGCCGATGTCCCAGGACTCCTCGTCACCGCCCGCCGAGGCCTGCGAGGCGTGGGTGCCGCCGGCGGCGAGGACGGTGGCGACGAGGGCGTCCGCCCGCCCGAGGATCTCGTACAGCCCCGCGTCGGCCCCGCGCAGCGAACCGCAGTACACGGACAGCGCGTTGGCGCCCCGCGCCTCGATCGCGTCGCACAGGGTGTCCACGAAGGCGGTGTTGCCGCTCAGCTCGTGCGCCCGGTAGAAGAGCACGCCGACGGTCGGCCGGCCCTCGACCTGCGCGCGCTCGCCCCGGACGCCGTACTCCGGCATCCGCTGCGGCGCGGCGAAGCCCTCGCCCGTGAGCAGCACGGTGTCGGACAGGAACCGCGCCAGCTCGGCGAGGTTGGCCGGCCCGCCCTCCACGAGGTACTTCAGCGCCTCCGCCACGACACCGGCCGGCACCGACGACTCGGCCATCAACTCCGCGTCGGGCACCGCCTCGCCGCCGAGCAGCACGGTCGGGACGCCGGACGCCTTCAGCGCGGCGAGCCCGTCCTCCCAGGCCCGCTTGCCGCCCAGCAGCCGCACGACGGCGATGTCCGCGCCTTCGAGGAGGGCCGGAAGCTCCTGCTGGACGTCCACGCGGGTCGGGTTGCCGATCCGGTACGAGACGCCGGCGGCGGCCCGGGCCGCCAGCAGGTCCGTGTCGGCGGTCGACAACAACAACACAGTGCTCATGCGGGCGCTCCCGGTGGAATGAAGGGCAGTCCTCGCGGCGCGCCCGACTCGATGAGCCGCCACAGCGCGTCCGTGTCCGCGTGCTGTTCGATCAGGTCGCCGAGCCGGTCGAGCTGCTCCTCGCGCAGCGCGGCGAACGAGGTGTCCGGCGCCGGCACGAAGCGACGCCCCGCGGCGGCCGCCACCTCGCGCAGGAAGGCCCGCCGGAACCCGTCCGCCTCCAGCGAGCCGTGCCAGTGCGTGCCCCAGGTCTGGCCGACCCGGCAGCCGTCCAGGAAGGGTTCTCCGCCGGTGACTTCGGCGACCCCGTGATGGATCTCGTACCCCTCGACGAGCTCCCCGAGGGCCTCGCCCGCCGGCCGCGTGAGAGTCTTCTCGCGGGCGAACCGCACCCGCACGGGCAGGATCCCGAGCCCCTCGACATGACCCCGGCGGCTCTCCACGTCGTCCTCGATGTGCTCACCGAGCATCTGGAAGCCGCCACAGATGCCGAGGACGGGCCGCTGCTCGGCGGCCCTGCGCACGAGCGCGCCGGCCAGCCCGCGCTCCCGCAGCCACTCCAGCGCGCGGACGGTCCCCCGGGTCCCGGGCACGATGACGAGGTCGGCGTCGGCGAGCTCCTCCGGCCGGTCCACGAACCGCACCACGACACCCGGTTCGGCGGCCAGCGCGTCCACGTCCGTGAAGTTGGACATCAGCGGAACAGCGCACACGGCGACGCGCAGCACGTCCTCGCCGACCGGCGGGGCGACGACGGACTCCCGGACCGTCCCCCGCAAGGAGACGCGCAGCCCGTCCTCCTCGTCGATCCCCAGCCCGTGCCGGAAGGGCAGAACGCCGTACGTACGCCGCCCGGTGAGCCCCTGGAGCATGTCGAGACCCGGCTCCAGCAGGGAGACGTCCCCCCGGAACTTGTTGACGAGGAACCCGGCGACGCACTCCTGGTCCTCGCGCGACAGCAGCGCGACGGTCCCGAAGAACGAGGCGAAGACACCGCCCCGGTCGATGTCGCCGACGACGAGCACGGGGAGCCCGGCGCCCCGGGCGATCCCCATGTTGACGATGTCCGTCCGCCGCAGATTGATCTCGGCGGGACTGCCCGCCCCCTCACAGATCACCGCGTCATACGTGCCCCGCAACTGCTCCAGGCAGTCCAGCACGGTCCCGAGCAGCTGCTGCTGCCGTCCGCCGTGGTACCCGCGTGCGCTCAGCTCCCCGACCGGCTTGCCCAGCAGCACGACCTGACTGCTCCGCTCGCCGCCGGGCTTGAGCAGCACCGGGTTCATCAGCGCGGTCGGCTCGACGCGGCAGGCCTGCGCCTGCATGGCCTGCGCCCGCCCGATCTCGGCCCCTTCCTTCGTTACAAACGAATTGAGGGACATGTTCTGCGCCTTGAAGGGCGCGACCTTGACGCCCTGCCGCACCAGCCACCGGCAGATACCGGCGGTCACGACGCTCTTGCCGGCGTCGGAGGTGGTACCGGCGACCAGAAGCCCACCGCCCGTCATGATGTACGCCCTTTCCCGATGCGGCGCGCGGCGGCACAGACGCCGAGCGCGAGCCAGCCGACACGCCTGGACAGCCGTACGGCCCGTTCGATGTCCCGGGTGCCGACGCCGCGCCCCGCCCCGTTGAGCACGGGCCGGTGCTCGACACGCCCGCCGTACGACAGGGTCCCGCCCAGCCGCACCCCGAGCGCCCCCGCGAACGAGGCCTCCACGGGCCCGGCGTTGGGGCTCGGATGCTTGGCGGCATCGGCGCGCCAGGCCCGTACGGCTCCCTGCGGATCGTCTCCTGCCAGGGCCGCGAGCACGGCGGTCAGCCGGGCCCCCGGCCAGCCCGCGAGATCGTCCAGCCGGGCGGAGGCCCACCCGTAGCGCCGGTACCGGGCCGACTTGTGCCCGACCATGGCGTCGAGGGTGTTGACGGCCCGGAACCCGAGGAGCCCCGGCACACCACCGACGGCCCCCCACACGAGCGCCCCCACGACCGCGTCGGAGGTGTTCTCGGCGACGGACTCGACCACGGCCCGGGCGATCCCGTCGGCGTCGAGCGCCTGCGGATCCCGCCCGCACAGATGCGGCAGCCGCGCCCGGGCCCCTTCTACGTCCCCCGCCTCCAGGGCACGCCCGATGGCCCGTGCCTCCCGTGCGAGTGAAGTCCCCCCGACCACGGCCCAGGTGGCGGCGCCGGTCAGCGCGACGGAGGCGACGGCGGATTCGCGCGCGGCGCGCGCGGCGACGCCCCCGAGCGCGACGGCTCCTCCCGCGCACACCAC
>NZ_NGFN01000206.1 GCF_002148965.1 Streptomyces swartbergensis
GTTCCAGGCCCAGGTGGTGACCGTGCCGGTGAGGGCGACCTCGACCAGGTCGCGGATCTCCTCGGCCGTGACGGGGTCGTACTCGACGGGCGGGACGAGGGTGCGGCCGTCGGCGGTGCGCACGCCGAGGACGACGCGCTCGCGAAGGCCGGTCAGGAAGGCGCTCTGGACGGGGCCGAGGGAGCGGGTGAAGGGAAACTCGACGACGAGGGGGGCTTTGAGGACTTCGGGCATCCGGAGGGCTCCTTCGGGAGGGGACGGGTGCGGTGGCCCTGAGCCATCTCCCCGGCTCAGGCGCGCTTGTAGACGGGCGGTCGTTTCTCCGCGAAGGCGCGGGCGCCCTCCTTGGCGTCGGCGGTGTCGAAGACCGGCCAGCCCCGGGTGAGTTCGACGGCGAGGCCGTCGGACTCGGTCATCTCGGCGGTCTCGTAGACGGAGGCCTTGACGGCCTCGACGGCCAGCGGGCCGCAGGAGTTGATCTGTTCGGCGATCTCCAGTGCCTTCGCGAGCGCGGTGCCGTCGGGGACGACGTGTCCGATCAGGCCGATGGCGGCGGCCTCGCGGGCGCTGTAGGGGCGGCCGGTGAGGAGCATCTCCAGGGCGTGGGTGCGCGGGATCTGGCGCTGCAGCCGGACCGTGGAGCCGCCGATGGGGAACAGACCGCGCTTCACCTCGAACAGGCCGAAGGTCGCGGACTCGCCGGCGACGCGGATGTCGGTGCCCTGGAGCATCTCGGTGCCGCCCGCGACGCAGTACCCCTCGACGGCCGCGATCACCGGCTTGCGCGGGCGGTGGTGGCGCAGCATCGCTTTCCAGTGCAGGTCGGGGTCGGCCTTGAGCCGGTCGCGGTACTCCTCGCCGGCCATGCCGTTGCCGGCGAGGGCCTTGAGGTCCATGCCCGAGCAGAACGAGCCGCCCGCGCCGGTGAACACGATCGAGCGGATCGAGTCGTCCGCGTCGGCCTCCAGCCAGCCGTCGTACAGGCCGACGAGCATCGGCAGCGAGAGCGCGTTCCTGGCTTCGGGCCTGTTGAGCGTGAGCACCAGTGTGGCGCCTTCGCGCCGCACGGTGAGGTGTTCCGTCCCACCCATGGCCAACTCCCCTCTCGTGGAACGAGAACAGGTTGCAGTAGGGCGGGAGGCACTTCAAGGGTTTTCTGACAGACAGTCAGATTTCTTCGCGCGAGCCCTTCACAGTTGGACCGCCCTTTGCTCTGATGACCGGCGAACCGTCCGATGCCAGGCACGTCCCGGGGTCAGGAGGAACGGTGGAGTACAACCTTGCCGACCTGTTCGAGTCGGTCGTCGACGTGGTTCCCGACCGTGAGGCCCTCGTCTACGTCGACCATCCGGGCACGGGCGCGGAGCGCCGCCTGACGTACGCGGAGCTGGACGCTGCGGCCAACCGCGTCGGCCACCATCTGCTCGACAGCGGGATACGCCCCGGCGAGCACCTCGGGCTCCACCTCTACAACGGCGTGGAGTACCTCCAGACGGTGCTGGGCTGCCTGAAGGCGCGGATCGTCCCGGTCAACGTCAACTACCGGTATGTGGCAGAGGAGCTGGTGTACCTCTACCGGGACGCGGATCTGGTGGGGCTGGTCTTCGACGCGGAGTTCACGGACCGGGTGGCGGCTGCGCGACCGCGGGCGGAGAGGCTGCGGTATCTGGTCCGGGTGGGTGCGCCGGCACCGGGGGCCGCCGCGATGCCGTGTGTGGAGTTCGCCCAGGTGGAGGCCGCGGGGTCGCCCGAGCGCGGCTTCCCGGCGCGCTCGGGCGATGACCAGTTCATCATCTACACCGGCGGTACGACCGGGATGCCCAAGGGTGTGATGTGGCGGCAGGAGGACCTGTTCTTCGCGGGGCTCGGCGGGGGCGCGCCGACCGGTGAGCCGGTGAAGAAGCCGGAGGAGCTGGCCGAGCGGGTCGCGGCCGGTGGCGCGGGGATCACCTTCTTTCCCACGGCCCCGTTGATGCACGGCACCTCGACCCTCACGGCGTTCATCGGCTTCAACTTCGGGCAACGGGTCGTGATCCACCGCAAGTTCGTGCCCGAGGAGGTGCTGCGGACCGTGGAGAAGGAGAAGGTCAGCAGCATCTCGCTGGTGGGGGACGCGATGCTGCGGCCGCTGATCGACGCGCTGAGCGGTCCGCTGCGGGACATCGACCGCTCCTCACTGTTCAGCGTGTCGTCGTCCGGCGCGATCATGTCGGACACGGTGCGCCGGCAGTTCCAGGAGCTGGTGCCGAATGCCATGCTGCTGAACAACTTCGGCTCGTCGGAGTCCGGTTTCAACGGGACGGCGACCGAGGACTCGGGGCCCGAGCGGGGCTTCCGGGTGCGGGTCAACGCCCGTACGCAGGTGGTGGACCCGGCCACGTACGAACCGGTGGCGGCCGGCGCGGTCGGCCGGGTCGCCCAGTGCGGACATGTGCCGCTCGGCTACTACAACGACCCTGCAAAGACCGCCGCGACCTTCTTCGAGAAGGACGGTGAGCGGTGGGTCCTGCTGGGCGACATGGCCACCGTCGACGAGGAGGGTGTGGTCACGGTGCTCGGCCGTGGCTCGCAGTGCATCAACACCGGCGGCGAGAAGGTGTACCCGGAGGAGGTCGAACAGGCCCTCAAGTCCCACCCGGACGTCTACGACGCGCTGGTGGCCGGGGTGCCGGACCCCCAGTGGGGCCACCACGTGGCGGCCGTGGTGCAGTTGCGGGAGGGGGCGGCACGGCCGTCGCTGGAGGACATCCAGACACACTGCCGTGACCGGCTCGCCGGCTACAAGATTCCGCGCCAGTTGGTGATCACGGAGTCGGTCCAGCGGTCGCCGAGCGGCAAGGCGGACTATCGCTGGGCGCGGCAGGTGGCCGTGGCGGCGGACGGGTGATTCTCCGGCCGGTCGATTGAACCTAAGGTGACGTGCGGACGTACTGGTGGTGGCAGGCTCGGTCACCGAGCTCTGTTTGCCATGCCCAGCAAGACCGCACGGAAGGACCACCGGGTGTCGCTCTTCACTCGCTCCCAACAGCAATCGGGCACGACCGGGAGCGGGGCGGAACCGGATGACGACACCGGCGCGGCGGGGCCGGACGGTGGCACGGTGGCAGTGGATTCCGACGGTGGTACGACTGCGGTGGATTCCGACGGCGACATGGCTGCGGCGGAGTCGGGCAGGGGCGCGGGCACGGCGGAACGGGACAGCGACGCGGACCCGGCGGCACTGGCGGGGAACGCCAGCGCCTCAGGCCCAGGAGGCGACGCCGACACGACGGAAGCGAACGGCAGCGCGGCCCCGGCGGGCATGGACAACCGTATGGCCCCGGCGGGACCGGCTGGTGGCACAGCGGCGGCGGATTCCGACAGCGGCACGGCCGCGGCGGAGTCGGAGCGGGACGCGGACACGGCAGGCCGGGACGGCGACGCCCCCACGGCGGAGCCGGACAGCGGTACAGCCGCGGCAGGCCGGGACGGCGACGCCGGCACGACAGAACCAGACAGCGACACCACCCCGACGGACACGGACGGCGACACAGCCTCGGCAGAGTCGGACAGCGGCACCGCCCCGACGCAGCCCGACCACGCACCTGTCGCCCGAGAAGAAGGGGACGGCGCCTGCGGGCAGGAAACGCACGCCGGCGATGGGCCGGCTGTGGCGTCGGACGCGACGACGCCCGGCTGGTTCGGATGGCGGCGTCGCCATCCCCGTGCGGCGCGCGGCGTCAGTGTGGGGACGACCGTACTGGCCGGTGCGCTCGTCGTGTTCGCGCTGCTCCTGCCGAACCGGATCGAGCGGATCGAGTTCGCCTCGTTCGTCCGTATCCCCGCCGAGGGCGTGCTGCTCGCGGGACTGCTGCTCGCGCTGCCGCCGAGGCCCCGGCGGATCATGGCGGTCGTCTCGGGCGTGTTCCTCGGGCTGGTCACGGTCCTGAAGTTCGTCGACATGGGCTTCTACCAGGTGCTGGCCCGGCCCTTCGACCTGGTCCTGGACTGGATTCTCATCGAGCACGCCACGGACTTCCTGAGGGAGACGTTCGGCCGTAGCGGGCAGGTGCTGGCCGTGATCGGCGTGATCGTGCTGTTCGTCGCGGTGCTGGTGCTCACGACCCTCGCCGTGGTGCGGCTGACGAACCTGATGGTCCGGCACCGTCCCGTCGCCGCCCGTACGACGCTGATCCTCGGCACGGCGTGGATCACCTGTATGACTCTGGGCGTGCAGATCGGCACCGTGCCGATCGCCACCAAGGGCAACGCGGAGTTCATCGGCAACCGGGTGGAGCAGGTGCGGGCGGGTCTGAAGGACGCGCGGGTCTTCGAGAAGCAGGCCGCCGTGGACGCCTTCGCGAAGACGCCGCCGGACCAGTTGCTCACGGGTCTGCGCGGCAAGGACGTCCTGTTCACCTTCATCGAGAGCTACGGCCGGGTCGCGATCGACGACCCGGCGATGGCGAAGCAGACCGACGCGGTGCTGAAGGAGGGCACCGCTTCGCTCAAGACGGCCGGGTTCGAGTCGCGCAGCGGATGGTTGCAGTCGCCGGTGACGGGCGCGGGCAGCTGGCTCGCCCACTCGACCTTCCTGTCCGGTCTGTGGATCAAGAACCAGCAGCGGTACCGCAGCCTGACCACCAGCGACCGCATGACACTGACCAACTACTTCCGCAAGACCGGCGCCTGGCGGACCGTCGGCATCGTCCCCGGTGTGCGCCGGGCCTGGCCGGAGGGCAAGTACTTCGGCCTGGACCACATCTACGACTCCGAGCACCTCGGCTACCACGGCCCGTACTTCAGCTGGACGCCCGTGCCCGACCAGTTCAGCATGGAGGCCTTCCAGCGCCTGGAGCACGGCAAGAAGGACCGCGAGCCGATCATGGCGGAGATCATCCTGGCCTCCAGCCACAACCCCTGGTCGCCCATCGCCCGGATGATCGACTGGGAGGACCTCGGCGACGGTTCGGTGTTCCACCGGATCAAGAAGGAGGGCACCGACCCCACGGAGGTCTGGAAGGACCCGGAGAAGGTGCGCACCGAGTACCGGCGGGCCATCGAGTACTCGATCCGCAGCCTGACCGAGTGGGTCGAACGCTACGGCGACGAGGACACGGTGCTGGTCTTCCTGGGCGACCACCAGCCGGTGCCGACGGTCACCGCCGGGGACACCGGCAAGGACGTTCCGATCACGATCGTCGCCCGCGACAAGAAGGTGCTGGACCGGGTCGCCGACTGGGGCTGGACCGACGGCCTCAAGCCGGCCCCGGACGCGCCCCGGTGGGGCATGGACAAGTTCCGCGACCGTTTCATGACGGCGTACGGTCCGCAGGGCTGAGGAACTCCCCCACGGCCGCGAGGAACTCCTCGGGCCGTGCCTCGTGCACGAGATGCCCGGCGTCGAGGGTGACGCGCCGGGCATCGGGAAGCACCTCGGCGAGAGCGGCGATCTGCTCCTGGGGGATCAGGCTCGTCGGCCCGCCACCGATCAGCAGCGTGGGCATGGTGATCCGCCCCATGTGGTCCCACCACATGGGATCCGGGGCGTTGCGCTGCTCGTCGGTGGCGAGGATCATCGCCCAGTCGTACGGCAGGTCTCCGTCAGGCCGTTCGGCGGGAGGGCGTGGCGGGTCCAGCGGGAAGGGCGCGGGTACGTCCTCCAGAACGAGCCGCCGTACGAGCCGCGGGCTGTGCTGGGCGAGCAGACAGGCGACGGCACCGCCGAGCGAGTGGCCCACGACGTCGGCGCGGGCGATGCCGAGCGCGCCGAGGAAGGCGAGCACGTCGTCGCGCATGGCCTCGTAGGCGTATCCGCCGGGCCAGTCGCTGCGGCCGTGCCCGCGCAGGTCGGGTGCGTACACCCGGCGTGGCCCGGCGGCCAGCGCGGGGGCGACCTCCGCCCAGTCGGCGCCGTCGGCCCCACGGGCGTGCAGGAGTACGACGGGCGGCGCGTCCTCCGGCCCCCAGACGCGGTAGGCCAGGGTGATGCCGTTCGCCCGTACGGTGCGCGGTTCGGTGTCCATGCCGGGCACGGTAGCGGGGTGACGAGCGCGGACCGGGCTCGCTCTGCGGAGAGCAGAGGATCTCAGTCCGGTGTGCGCAGGAAGCGTGCGACGCGTCGTACGAACCATTCCGGGTCGTCCAGCCATGGGTAGTGTCCGGCCCCCGGCTGCACCGCGAACTCGGCCGCCGGGAACACTTCGGCCGCACGCCGGGCCAGACCCGGACGCGGGCCGCCGTCGACCTCACCGGCGAGGACGAGCACCGGGGCGGTGACGCGGGCGAGCGCGGTCCGGGTCGCGTCCGGGTCATAGGCGCCGTCCGCCCCGTAGCGGTCCGCCGCCTCGTCGTCGGTCTCGTCCTCCTCCCGGTCGGCGTGGGCCCGGGCGGCGTCGTCCCAACGGCCGTAGAAGAACGGGATGAACGTGGGGTCGAAGCCACCGGTGCCGGACAGCCAGGCCTCGAATGCCGGGAACGCGTCGGCGAACCAGGGTTCCGACGCGCGCAGCCGGGCCGCCGCCAGCCGGTCCTCGGCCGTCGCCGGCAGGCCCAGCGCCCACGGGGTGGCGGTGATGAGCGCCAGCCGCCCCAGCCGTTCGGGATACCGAGCCGCGTACAGCACGGCGAGACTGCCGCCCGCCGAGTGCGCGAGCACGTCCATCCGTTCCAGGCCCAGGTGGCGGCGCAGCGCCTCGACGTCGTCGACGAGCCGGTCGCAGCGGTAGGTCGCCGGGTCCTCGGGGGCCGCGGAGTGTCCTGTGCCGCGCAGGTCGAGGAACACCAGTTGTCGGTGGGCGTCCAGTCCGCCCAGGTTCCCGAGGTACGCGGAAGCGCGCATGGGGCCGCCGGGCAACACGACCAGCGGCTCGCCCGCACCGCGTACGTGGCAGGCGAGCCGGGTCCCGTCCGGGGCGCTGAAGATCGGCATGGTGTCGATCATCATGCTCTCGGGGTCTTCGGCACAACGGGATTCGTATGGAGGGGCGCCACGACGTCAACCGCCCGAGGCCGCGGGTCCGGGCTCGCCTGCGAGGCTCTGCCTGAGCTCGCGCTTGAGGATCTTCCCGCTGGCGTTGCGCGGGAGTCCCTCCACGAACACCACCCGCTTCGGCGCCTTGAAGGGGGCGAGCTTCTCGCGGGTGTGGGCGATGAGTTCCGCCTCGGTGACCTCGCCGCGTGGGACGACGACCGCTGTGACGGCCTCGATCCAGCGTTCGTCGGGCAGGCCCACGACCGCGGCCTCGGCTACCTGGGGATGGGTGTAGAGGGCGTCCTCGACCTGGCGTGAAGCGACCAGTACGCCACCGGAGTTGATGACGTCCTTCACCCGGTCGACGATCGTGTAGTAGCCGTGCGCGTCCCGTACGGCGAGGTCGCCGGAGCGGAACCAGCCGTCACGGAAGGCCTCGGCGGTCTCCTCGGGCTTGTCCCAGTAGCCCTCGCACAGTTGCGGAGAGCGGTAGACGATCTCGCCGGGGGTGCCGTCCGGTACGTCCTTGCCGTCCTCGTCGACCACACGCGCGTCGACGAACAGCACCGGACGGCCGCAGGAGTCCATGCGCCCCTTGTGTTCCCCGGGGGCGAGGACCGTGGCCAGGGGGCCGATCTCGCTCTGCCCGAAGCAGTTGTAGAACGCCAGGTCCGGCAGGCGTTCCTTCAGCCGTTCCAGTACGGGGACCGGCATGATCGACGCCCCGTAGTACGCCTTGCGCAGGCCGCTCAGGTCGCGGGTGGCGAAGTCGGGGCGGTTGGACAGGGCGATCCAGACGGTGGGCGGGGCGAACAGGCTGTCCACGCGGCCCGCTTCGACGAGGTCGAAGAGTCGGTCGCCGTCGGGTGCGTCGAGGATGATGTTCGTCGCGCCGACCGCGAGGTAGGGCAGCAGGAAGACGTGCATCTGCGCCGAGTGGTAGAGGGGCAGCGCGTGTACGGGACGGTCGCCCGCACTGAGGTCGAGGGCGGTGATCGCGCTCAGGTACTCGTGGACCAGGGCCCGGTGCGTCATCATCGCGCCCTTGGGCAGGGCGGTCGTCCCGGACGTGTACAGCAGTTGCACGAGGCCCTCGGTGCGCGGCTCGGGGCCGTCGTACGGCGGCGCCTCGGTGAGCCGGGCGAGGAGTGAGTCGTCGGCGTCGCGCAGGGGCAACGACCGTACGCCGTCGGGGAGTTGTCCGGTGAGGTCCGGATCCGCGAGGACCAGGGAGCTGCCGGACTGGCCGACGATGTAGGCGAGGTCGTCGCCGGTCAGGTTCTGGTTGACGGGTACGTGCACCAGGCCCGCGCGGGCGCAGGCCAGGAAGGCGATCAGGTAGGCGTCGGAGTTGTGGCCGTAGGCGCCCACCCGGTCGCCCGGGGACAGCCCCTGGCCGAGGAGGACGCTCGCCGCGCGGGAGACGGCGGTGTCCAGTTCGTCGTACGTCCAGGTGCGGTCGCCGTACTCCACCGCGACGCGCGCCGGGGTCCGCCGGGCGCTGCGCCGCAGGACTCCATCGACCGTGCTGCCGTGTCCGGGCGTCGTCATGACACCTGATCCTCGGTTCACCGCCGGGCGAGGTCAAGAACCGACCGGCTCAACCCTGCCGCCACCGAAGGCGTCCGGTGTTTTGGAACCCACGTGCGCACGCAGCACATTCGTACGCTCAAGTCTCCTTTCCCTCAATGATGCTGGAGGGCACGATGCGCAGCCGCCTGAGACGACTCGTTCTCGGGGCCACGGCCCTGTTCACGGCCGCGTCCGCGTTACCCGCGGCCGCCGCCCCGAGCCAGGGACGAGCGGAGCAGCACCCGTCACGCGACGGCCTGTCCGCCGTCATCCGCTACACCGAGTACGGCATTCCTCACATCCTCGCGAAGAACTACGCCGACCTGGGCTTCGGTACGGGCTGGGCGCAGGCGTCCGACGAGGTCTGCACGCTCGCCGACGGGTTCGTGACCCTGCGGGGTGAGCGCTCCCGGTACTTCGGCGCAAGCGCGGCCGCCGGCGGCGCCCTCTCCGGGGCCAGGACGAATCTCGCCAGTGACCTGTACTTCCGCGGGGTCCGTGAGACCCGCACGGTGGAGAAGGTGCTCGCCGAGCCCGCGCCCGTGGGCCCGAGCCGTGAGGTCCGGGACATGATGCGCGGCTGGGCGGCCGGTTACAACGCCTGGCTGAAACAGAAGAAGATCACGGATCCCGCCTGCGCGGACGCCTCCTGGGTCCGTCCGGTCACCGAACTCGACGTGGCGGCCCGTGGCCTCGCCATCGCCTCGATCTCCGGCGAGGGGCGCTTCGTGGAGACGATCACGACCGCGCAGCCCCCGGCCGGAGCCGGCACCGCATCCGGCGCCCCGTCCTCCCGGCCCGCCGCCCGCACGCCGGACGCGAAGGCCGTGGCGAAGGCGGTCGACGAGCTGTGGGGCGACCCCGGCATGGGCTCCAACGCGGTCGCCTTCCGCGGCGACACCACGGCGAGCGGCAGCGGTCTGCTGCTGGGCAACCCGCACTACCCGTGGCAGGGCGGGCGCCGGTTCTGGCAGTCGCAGCAGACGATCCCCGGTGAGCTGAACGTCTCCGGTGGCTCTCTGCTCGGCACCCCGGCGGTCTCCATCGGCTTCAACGCGCATGTGGCGTGGAGCCACACCGTCTCGACCGGCATTCCGGCCAACTTCCACCAGCTGACGCTGGATCCGGCCGATCCCACGACATACCTCGTGGACGGCGAGCCGGAGCGTATGAAGAAGCGGACGGTGACGGTCGCGGTGAAGGACGGAGCGCCGGTGACCCGCACCCAGTGGTGGACCCGGTACGGCCCTGTCGTCACCTCCCTGAACTCCCAGGTCCCGCTGCCGTGGACGGATACGACGGCCTACGCCCTGCACGACCCGAACGCCGCGAACCTCCGCTTCGCCGACACCTCGCTCGGCTTCGGCAAGGCGCGGAGCACGGACGACGTCCTCGCGTCCCTCGCCCGGAACCAGGGCCTGCCCTGGGTGAACACGATCGCCGCCGACCGCGCGGGGCATTCCCTCTTCACCCAGTCCCAGGTACTTCCGCGCATCACCGACGAGTTGGCGCAGCGCTGCTCGACGGCGCTGGGCAGGACCACGTATCCGTCGTCCGGCATCGCGATCCTCGACGGCTCGCGCGGTGACTGTGCCCTCGGCAGCGATCCCGACGCGGTGGCGCCGGGCATCTTCGGGCCGGCGCGGATGCCGACGCTCCAGGACGCGCCGTACGTGGAGAACTCCAACGGCACCGCGTGGATGACCAACGCCGACCGGCCGATCAGCGGATACGAGCGGGTCTTCGGCACGGTGAGGACGGAGCTCGGCCTGCGCACGCGCGGCGGGATCGAGGACGTGGCGGCGATGGCGGACCGGGGCCGCCTGACCGTACGCGACCTGCAACGGCAGCAGTTCGCCAACCGGGTGCCCGCGGGTGATCTCGCCGCGTCGGACGTGGCACGGGCGTGCGCCGCGCTRCCCGGCGGCACGGTGGCGGGCAGCGACGGCAAGGCCGTCGACGTGTCGGAGGCCTGTGGGGTGCTGACGGCGTGGGACCGCACCATGGACACCGGCAGCCGGGGCGCGCTGCTGTTCGACCGGTTCTGGCGGAAGCTGGAACAGGCGGTGCCGGCAGCCGAGTTGTGGAAGGTGCCGTTCTCGGCGGCGGACCCGGTGCGTACGCCGAACACGCTGAACACTAACGCGCCCGGCTTCTCCGTCGCCCTCGCCGACGCGGTGGCGGAACTGCGCGCGGCGGGCATCGCGCTCGACGCGCCGCTCGGCGCGCACCAGTTCGTCGTCCGCGGCGGTGAGCGCCTTCCGGTGCCCGGCGGCTCGGGGCGGCTCGGCGTGTGGAACGTGCTGGAGCCGACGTGGAGCGCGGCCGGGGGCGGTTACACGGAGGTGCCGTTCGGCAGCAGTCACCTCCAGGCGGTGGGCTGGGACGGCAGCCGCTGCCCGGTGGCCCGCACCCTGCTGACGTACTCCCAGTCGTCGAACCCGAAGTCGCCGCACTACGCCGACCAGACCCGGCTGTTCTCCGATGAGAAGTGGGTGACGTCGCGCTTCTGCGAGAAGGACATCCTGTCCTCGCCGAAGCTGGATGTCGTCCGGGTGCACGAGCGCCGTTGACGGTACTGACGGGGTGCCGCTCCCGGCGGGGCGCGGCACCCCCTTGTCACGCCCGGGACCCGTACATCAGCCGGCGCAGCACCGCTTCGGCGGGGCCCCGGCGGCCGGCTCGTTCCAGGGCGTACGCCCCGGCCACGGTGACCAGCCAGACGGTGAACGCGAAGAGCGCCATGGTCGTGCTGCCGAGGTGCGCGCCGAGGCCGAGTCCCCAGGCGGCCAGCACCGGGGCGAAGAGCAGTGAGTGGGCGAGGTAGCAGGACAGGGACCGTTTGCCGACGGAGGCCACCGCCGTCACGGCCGTCGTGCCGCGGCGGGGCTTGCGGGTGGTCCACCAGTGTGCGAAGAGGGCGACGGCGGCGACATAGCCGAGGCCCGCGGCGTTGCCGGTGATGTCTCGGAGGGCCGTGAGCGCCCCGGATTCGCTCTGCATGTCGTCCGGCACGCGCAGGACGCCGATGTGGGCGAGAGCGGCGGGCAGCGCGCCGAGCCAGCCGGCCGCGATGCCGATGACCGCCGTCCGGCGCAGCAGCGTGCGGTGGCGGCCCGGTTCCTCCAGGATGCGGCGGCGCGCGGCCCGGAAGCCGAGCAGGAAGAGGATGTACCCGCCGCCGACGAGGGTCAGCGGGGCGGCGGCGAAGGTGACGAACAGGCCGGTCTCCAGCCGGGTGCCCGCCGCCGTGAGCCAGTTCTCCTCGTCGGGCGCGTACGCCTTGAAGCCCGCGTCGGCGTCGGCGTCGCCCAGCGTGCCCAGCTCGCCCTGGAGCAGCGCGGCGATGACGGGCCCGGCCGTGACGAGCACCATCAGGGCGACTCCGATCCAGATCCACCACGTCAGGGCGCGTTCCCCGCGCCGCAGGAAGGCCAGGCCCAGGACGAGACTCAGGACTCCGTAGAAGCCGATGATGTCCCCGGACATCAGCAGGGTGGCGTGGATCAGGCCGATGGCGATCAGCCAGAGGCTGCGCCTGCGCAGGAGTTTCGCGGCGTCGCGCCCGTCGGTGCCGGCGGCGGTCTGCCGGAGGTAGAGCTGCATCATGCCGTAGCCGAAGAGGAAGGCGAAGAGCGGGTAGATCCGCAGGTCGAGCACCATGATCATGGTGAACTGCACGGCGTGGTCCAGCCACGAGCCGTCCACGGGCTGCCATCCGGAGGGCCCGCGCCGGGCCGTCCACAGATGGAAGGCCGTGTTGGACAGCACGATGCCCAGCAGCATGATCCCGCGGGCGAGATCGGGGGCGAGTGCCCGTTCGCCCGGCCGTACGCCCCCACGCCGCAGCGGTCCCTCTTCGGTCGCGATCGTCATGGCCTCACGCTAGGAAGGCGGGGCCCCGGCCGGACATCGGCCGGAGGGCGAGCGGGCACCGACCAAAGGATGACGCCCGTGCCCGCCCCCGCGACCAAAGAGGCGCCGCCGCCTCACACCGGCCGGGTCCGGCCCTCCCAGTACGGCTCCCGCAGCCGCCGCTTGTACAGCTTGCCGTTGGGGTCGCGGGGCATCTCGGTGATGAAGTCGACGCTCCTGGGCCGCTTGTAGCCGGCGAGCAGGTGGGCGCAGTGGTCGAGGAGGTCGGCCGCGAGGGCGGGCCCGGGCCGGTGTCCGGGGGCCGGTTCGACGACGGCCTTGACCTCCTCGCCCCAGTCGTCGTGCGGGATGCCGAAGACGGCGGCGTCCGCGACGGCGGGGTGGGCGAGCAGGGCCGACTCGATCTCGGCCGGGTAGATGTTGACGCCGCCGGAGATGATCAGGTCGATCTTGCGGTCGCGCAGGAAGAGGTAGCCGTCCTCGTCGAGGTGGCCGAGGTCGCCGACGGTGAAGAAGTCGCCGATGCGGTTCTTGCGGGTCTTGGCCTCGTCCTTGTGGTAGGAGAAGCCGCCGGTGTTCATCTTCATGTAGACGGTGCCGAGTTCGCCCGGCGGCAGCCGGTTGCCGTGGTCGTCGAAGATCGCGAGTTCGCTGATGGGCCAGGCCTTGCCGACGGTGCCGGGTTTCTTCAGCCAGTCCTCGGCGGTGGCGAAGGCGCCGCCGCCCTCGCTGGCCGCGTAGTACTCCTCCACGCAGGGGCCCCACCAGTCGAGCATGGCCCGTTTCACGTGGTCGGGGCAGGGGGCGGCGCCGTGGATGGCGTGCCGCATGGAGGAGACGTCGTAGCGGTCCTTCACCTCGTCGGGCAGGGCCAGCAGGCGGTGGAACTGGGTGGGGACCATATGGGTGTGGGTGCAGCGGTGGCGGTCGATGAGGCGGAGCATCTCCTCGGGTGTCCACTTGTCCATCAGGACCAGCCGGTGGCCGATGTGCAGGGACGCGCCCGCGAACTGCAGAACGGCCGTGTGGTAGAGCGGCGAGCACACCAGGTGCACGTTGTCGTCGAACGGCCGGATGCCGAAGATGCCGAGGAAGCCGCCGAGGTAGGCCTCCTCGGGCGGTTTGCCGGGGAGCGGGCGGCGGATGCCGCGCGGGCGGCCTGTGGTGCCGGAGGTGTAGTTCATGACCCAGCCGAGGGTGCGGTCGGCGGGTGCCGACTCGGGCCGGCCGTCGAGCAGTTCGGCGTACGGGCGGAAGCCCTCGACCGGGCCGACGGCGTACCGGTGGGTGGCTGGGAGGCCCGCCTCGTCGGCGGCGTGGCGGGCCGCTTCCTCGTAGCGCTCGTGGGCGAGGAGGACCTTGGCCCCGGAGTCGGAGACGATCCACGCGATCTCCGGTCCGACCAGGTGGTGGTTGACGGGGACGAGGTAGAACCCGGCCTGGCTGGCGGCGAGGTACGCGGTGAGGAACTCGACGCCGTTGGGCAGGACCACCGCGAAGGTGTCGCCGCGTTCCAGCCCGGCCGCGCGCAGGCCGTGGACGAGCCGGTTGGCGGCGGAGTGCAGGCGTCCGGCGGTCCACTCCTCGCCGTCGGGGGCGACCAGGACCGCGCGGTCGGGGTCGGCGGTGGCCTGGGCCCAGAAGCCCGCGGGAGCGTTGCTGGTCACTGGCCGCTCCTTCCGGCGATGCGGTTGACGCGGTCCACGGCCTGTTCGAAGCCGCGGGTGAGGTCGTCGAAGACGGCCTGGACGCTGCGTTCGCTGTTCATCCGGCCGACGATCTGCCCGACGGGCGTGCCGAGCAGCGGTTCCACCTCGTACTTCTGGATACGGGAGACGGCCTCGGCGACCAGCAGGCCCTGCAACGGCATGGGCAGTGTGCCCGGGCCGTCCGGGTCCTCCCAGGCGTCGGTCCACTCGGTGCGCAACTGGCGTGCCGGCTTGCCGGTGAGCGCGCGGGAGCGGACGGTGTCGCCGGAGCCGGCCGCGAGCAGCTTGCGGGTGAGGGCGGGCGAGTGGAGGTCCGCTTCCGTGGTGGTCAGCCATAGGGAGCCCAGCCACACGCCTTGAGCGCCGAGGGCGAGTGCGGCAGCCACCTGCCGGCCGCTGCCGATGCCGCCGGCGGCCAGCACGGGCAGCGGGGCGACGGCGTCGACGACCTCGGGGGTGAGCACCATGGAGGCGATCTCGCCGGTGTGGCCGCCGGCCTCGTAGCCCTGCGCCACCACGATGTCGATACCGGCCTCTTTGTGCTTGAGCGCGTGCCGGGCGCTGCCCGCGAGAGCGGCGACGAGGACGTCCTGGTCGTGGGCGCGGGCCACGACGTCGGCGGGTGGGGAGCCGAGGGCGTTGGCGAGGAGCCGGATCGGGTAGTCGAAGGCGACGTCGAGCTGGGTGCGGGCGACCTGCTCCATCCAGCCGGTGATGCGCCAGCCGGATGCCTCGCCCTCGGCGAGTTCGGGCACGCCGTGTTTGGCGAGGGTGTCCCGGACGAACTGCCGGTGGCCCTCGGGGATCATCGCCTCGATATCCGCCTCTGTGACGCCCTCGACCTTCTTCGCCGGCATCACGACGTCCAGGCCGTACGGCCGGCCGTCCACGTGTGCCTCGATCCAGTCCAGGTCGCGTTTGAGCTCGTCGGGGGCGGTGTAACGGACCGCGCCGAGCACGCCGAAGCCGCCGGCCCGGCTGATGGCCGCGGCGACAGCCGGGAACGGCGTGAAGCCGAAGACGGCGTGCTCGATTCCCAGTTTCTGGCTCAGCTCCGTCTGCATGGGCGCAGGATGCCGGACTCCTCCGGAGGACGGAAGGGGTTTCCTGATACACCGTCAGATTTATGGCTGGTGCCCGGGGACATACTGTCCGGGACGTCCAGGGCGGTTCGACGGGAGGATGCGCGGTGACCGAAGGCACGGCAGACAGAGCGACGACGAACGGCGGGCTGACGCGCAGGCGTGCCCTGGTCCTGGGTGGCGCCCTGGCCCTCGCCCCCTTACCCGCCGAGGCCGCCCCGGTCACGGGGCGCCCCACCCTGCGGCACGGCTCCGCCGCCCGTGCCGGGCTGCTC
>NZ_NGFN01000207.1 GCF_002148965.1 Streptomyces swartbergensis
GTGTCGGGGTGCAGCCGGCCCATCCAGGGCGGGGGCGAGGAGGTGGGGGTTGCGAGTGTCGGGGTGCAGCCGGCCCATCCAGGGCGGGGGCGAGGAGGTGGGGGTTGCGAGGACGACACCGATGCCGTTCTCGTGCATCAGGTCCATCAGTGTGTCCAGCCAGCGGAACTCCCGCGCGCCGGGCTCGGGTTCGAGCTTCGACCAGGAGAACACGCCGAGGGTGACGGTGTTGACGCCGGCGTCCTTCATCAGCCGGACGTCCTCGTGCCAGGTCTCCTCCGGCCACTGCTCCGGGTTGTAGTCGCCGCCGAAGAGGAGACGCCCCCGGGTGGCGTCGCTCAGGCCGGGCCGTTTCCTCTCGGCCATCAGGCGGGCTCCCCGTACTGCACTCCGCGCCCGTTGGTGGCGATGTAGACGCGGCCGTAGACGCGCGGGTCACCGGCGATGGCAGCGCCGATCCAGCCCCACTGGTGCTGGTCGTCGTTGATCCGCGTCCAGGTCTTGGCCTCGTCGTCGGAGCGGTAGACAGCGGTGATGGTCTCGGTGGAGCCGACCATGTAGACCGCCGGGTAGGAGGCGCCCTCGGCGGCCTTGCCGAAGCCGAGCGTGTACGACGCCCAGCAGCTGCCGACCTTGGTGAAGGTGGCACCGCCGTCCGTGGAGCGGTACAGCCCGTTCCACTTCAGGCTCAGCCACAGGTCGCCGGAGCGGCCCGGCGCTGCGGCCAGCTGGAACTCGGTGTCGCCCGTGTTCAGGCCGGTGGCCCGCGCGGTGAAGGTCCGGCCGCTGTCGGTACTGGTGAAGAGCGTGCCGGTGGTGGTGTCGAAGGCGTAGAAGCGGGTCGGGTCCACGGGGTCCGCCACCGGGGCGGCTCCCTTCGGGAAGGAGGCGACCTCCGACCACGATTCGCCGTTGTCCGCCGAGCGGAAGCCCGGGTCGCCCGTGCCGAAGGACCACAGCAGCACGCTGCCGTCGGCGTTGGTGGTGATCGGGCCCGGCGCGGACTTGGCCATGGACGGCTGGGACGTGAAGGGCATCCACGTCTTGCCGCCGTCGTCCGACCAGGCGCCGTTGCCGTGGTCGCCCCAGCCTGCCCGCACGACGTACGACGGCTTGGCCGCGGCCAGCGCGAGCCCCGTCGACGTGCCGAACACCGGGTTCGACGCCATGCCGCGCGAGGGGGACGCCGTGAGCCGCTCGTGGTACATCACGCCGATGTCCCCGGACCCGCTGATCAGGTGCGCCTCTCCGACCGGAGGGGAGATCAGCTGCCGTATGGACGCCTCCTCCAGACCGCGGATCTGCGGGGCCCAGTTCTTGAGGTCGCGGGTGCCGTAGAGGGTCGCGCCGGTGCCGTAGACGATGTGCCCGGAGTCGAACGGGTCGAGGCCCACGGCCTGGATCCACCAGCCGAACTTGGGCTTGTCGGCGCCCCACTTGAGGTACGGCGTCTCGGAGACGTCGAGGACGGCCTTGTCCTTCAGGGAGGTCCAGGTGCGGCCGCCGTCGGTGGACCGGTAGAGGGTGTCGATGAGCGACCAGCGGTTGTTGGTGGAGACGACGACCGTGCCGGGGCGACGGGCGTCGACGGCGACACCGCCGTACCCGAAGGAGTCGGTCCCGCCGTCGCTCGTCGGCCCGCCGGGCTTCACGGGCGTGACCTCGGTCCACTTCCCGCTGGTCGTACGCAGCTTGTGCACACTGCCGTCGGACTGGCCGTTCGGGCCGGGGGCGTTGGCGTACGTCACGTACAGCTCGCGCGTGTGCCGGTCGAACGCGGCGCGGATCGGCACCTTCGCGGCGGCGCCGGTGGGCTGCCCGGGGACGGCCTTCCAGGTGGTGCCGTCGGCGGTTCTGTAGAGGTTCGCGGAGGTGCCGTCGGAGTCGCCCCAGCCGGCGTAGACCGTACGGCCCGCGGCGACGAGGAGGGTGATGCCCTGGCCGGTGGCGCTGGGGGCGGCCGGGAAGCTCACGGCCTGCCAAGTGGCGCCCCTGTCGGTCGACTTGAGCAGTCCGTCGTGCCGGGTGCCGAGCCACAGCGTGTCACTGTCCCGCGGGTCGACCAGCAGCCGCTCCCCGCAGCCGCGCCCGTCCTCGTTGGCCCCGAGCTTCACGGTGAGGTCGGTGCGCTTCCAGGTCGCGCCTCGGTCCTCCGACCGCAGCACGGCCCCGTTGCCGGCCCAGGACTGGGTGTACGTGCCCAGGGCGAGGTACAGCCGGTTCGGATGGGCCGGGTCGACGGCCATGGCCTCGACGCCGAGGAGGTTCCAGTCGTCCCAGCCGAGGTGGTCGGTCAGCGGGATCCACCGGTCGGTCCGGTCGTCCCAGCGGTAGGCGCCGCCGATGTCGGTACGGGCGTAGGCGAGGCCGCGGACGGAGGGGTGGAAGAGGACGCCGCTGATGAATCCGGTGCCGCCCTGGACGGCGTTGCGCCAGCGGTAGGCACCGGCTGCGGCGGGGACGGCGGCCTGGGCATGCCCCTGGAGGACCGGGAGAGCGGCGACCGCGGCGGTGGCGGCGGTCCCGGCCAGCACGGAACGTCTGCTGAGGTGAAACATGCTCATGACCTACCTCGTTTTTGGCAAGAGGGGAGTTGAGGAGAAGCCTCAGGGGCGCGGGGCTGTGTTGACTGTGCGGCTACCGCCGCGTGGGCGCGACCAGCCACAAAGCAGCCGCAGACAACGAGCGACCGACAGTCCTACGGCGCGAACCAGGTAAGGGCGTCAGCCCTTCACCGCGCCGGTGAGCATGCCCTTCTTGAAGTGCCGCTGGACGAAGGGCGACAGGACGGCGACCGGCAGCAGGGCCATCACCATGACCGCCATCTGCACCGCCAGCCCCGACAACTGACCGGTCTTGATGGCCTGGCCCAGGCCGACCGGCGCTTCCTGCTTCTGCACGAGCTGGATCATGACGTTCTGCAACGGCATCATGTCCTGGTCGTTCAGGTAGATCGACGCGTTGAACCAGGCACTCCAGTACCCGACGGCGTAGAACAGCGTGATCACCGCGAGGACGGCCCGCGACAGCGGCATGACGATCTGCCGGAGGATGCGGAAGTCCCCGGCACCGTCGATGCGCGCGCTGTCGATGAGTTCCTGCGAGATTCCCATGAAGAAGCCGCGCAGCACCAGGATGTTGAAGACGCTGATCGCGCTCGGCAGGATCAGCGCGAGATAGCTGTCCGTCAGGCCGAGGGACTGCACGAGCAGGTACGTAGGGATGAGGCCGGCGCTGAAGAACATGGTCGCCAGCAGCGTCATCAGGATCCAGCGGTGGCCGAGCGATCCGCTGCGGGAGAGGCCGTAGGCGCACAGCACGGACACCGCCATGGAGAACAGCGTGCCGACCAGGGTGACGAGGATGCTGATGATCGCGGCGCGGGTGACCTGGCCGCCGCTGAGCAGTTCCTGGTACGCGATGAAGGTGATGCCCTTGGGCACCAGCACCAGGCCGCCCGCCTCGTCGATGGTCTTCCGCGAGGAGAGGCTGGTGACGATCACGATCCACAGCGGGAAGAGGATCGCCAGGCAGGCGAACGACAGGGCGATGCCCTTGCCCGCGAGGCCGGCCTTTGATGGCTTCTCCTCCCACGCTTGGCGGGGCGGGGCCTGCCACCAGCGGACTGCCTTCTGCCGCGGAGCCGTTTCGGTGCCCTGCCGCGGCTCCCACATCACGGACGTCATTTCTTGTACACCCCCTGCTCGCCCATGAGATGGGCCACCTTGTTCGCGGCGAGGACCAGGCCGATGCTGACCACGCCCTTGATGAGACCTGCGGCGGCCGCGTAGCTGAAGTCCTGGTTGCGCACGCCGTTCCACCACACGAAGGTGTCGAGGACCTCTCCCGCACCCGGTCCGACGGCGTCGCGTTGCAGCAGGATCTGCTCGAACCCGACGGTCAGGGCGTCGCCGACGCGCAGCACGAGCAGGAGGGCGATCACCGGGCGCAGGGCGGGAAGCGTGACGTGCCACATGCGGCGCCAGCGTCCGGCACCGTCCATCGCGGCGGCCTCGTACAGGTCCGGGCTGACCGACGCCAGGGCGGCGAGGAAGACGATGATCCCCCACCCGGCGTCCTTCCACACGCTTTGCGCCGTGAGCAGGAAGGGGAAGGTGTCCGGGTTGGTCATGATGTCGATGCCGTTGTACCCGTTCTGCCGCAGCAGCTGAGAGAGCATCCCCGCGCCGCCGAACATCTGCTGGAAGACGGCGATGACCAGCACCCACGAGAAGAAGTGCGGCAGGTAGAGCACCGCCTGCGCGACGGCCCGCACGCGGGGCCGGACCACGCTGTTGATGAGCAGGGCGAGCAGGACCGGGATCGGGAAGAACAGCACGAGCTGGACGAAGAACAGCACCAGCGTGTTCTCGACGGCGTTCCAGAAGGCCGAGTCCTCGAAGATCCGCTGGAAGTTCTCCAAGCCCACGAAGGGACTGTTCAGGATGGAGATGATGCCGTTGTCGCTGACGTAGGGGTCGTAGTCCTGGAAGGCGACGACGTTGCCGAGGATGGGCAGGTAGTTGAAGACCAGCACCAGCAGGACGGCCGGCAGCGTCATGAGGACCAGGACGCGGTCGCGTCGGAACCGGTGCCGGAGGCTCAGTTTGCCCGAGCCCCGTTCCTCCCCGCCGCCGGTGGCGTCGCCGGACGCAACCGGGGTCTTCGCCGACGTGCTGGCCTCGGCATCGCTCCGAGGCACCGTGCTGTGCGACACGGCTGTTCTCCTTGCCTCAGATCCTGGTCAGCTCGCCGCCGAGCCGTTCTCGTCGAGAAGCTTCTGGTACCAGTCGCGCAGCTTGTCGCCGCCCTTGCTCTTCCAGTCGGAGACGAACTGCTGCATGTCGCTGATCTTCTTCCGGCCGCGGACGATGTCGTCCTCGAGCTGCTCGGCGTCGTTGGAGAGGTTGGTGTACCGGGCGGGCTCGGTTATCTGCATGCCCCAGAAGGAGGACTTCTTGGCGAAGGCGCCCATTCGCTGCTGCCACTCGACCTGGCCCTTGGCGACCTCGGGGAAGTCGGGGTGCGCGAGGGTCGCGGCGGGGCTCGCGACCATGACGTAGGCGTTCATCACCTCGATGTTGCCCTTGTCGGTCTTGACGGGGACGCCGTCCTTGACGGTGTAGTGGGTGCCTTCGATGCCGTAGTTGGTCATCATGTATTCCTTGGTGCCGTACGGCGCCGCGGTGACGTTGGCGACGGCCAGCACGTCGCGGATGACCGACTCGGAGGCCTTTTTGTTGACGAAGGCGAAGATGCCGGCGGGCTGTTCGGCCCACAGGGTGGGGTTGCCGCCGTCGTGGCCCCAGACGTCCATGCCCCAGATCTTGAAGTCCGGGTTCTGAGTTGCCTGTTCAGCGGTGCGGCCCCACCATTGGGAGATGTTGTTGGGGTAGATCAGGAACTCGCCCGCCGCGAACTTGGGGCCCGGGTCGGGGGCGTTCTTGCCCATCTTGGAGTCGGGGTGGACGACCCCGGCGGCGAAGAGCTTGCGGGACCACTCCAGCGCCTCGAGGAACTCCTCGGTCTCGATGCGGTTGACGAGCTTGCCGTCGACGAGGTTCCAGCCGAGCGGCTTCTCGGCACCCGAGAGCACACCGAAGGCCTGGAAGGCGGTCCACTTCATGTCCAGGCAGGCCCACCGCCTGGCCTTGGCGTTGGTGATCTCCTTGGCCAGGGCCATGAACTCGTCGCAGGACCTCGGGACTTCGTAGCCCTCCTTCTCGAAGATGTCCTGCCGGTACAGAGGCACCATGGAGGGGGCGGACGGCGCCGGCATAGGCAGACCGCGCAGCTTGCCGCCGAAGATGGAGCGCTGCCAGGCGTCGGTCGGGATCGCCGCGAGGTTCGGGTACTCCTTGACCTTGTCCCCGGACAGGTAGGGGCCGAGGTCGGCGAACTTGCTGATGATGGCGCTGGGTATCTTGCCGCCCATGTTCCACCCGGGGACGACCACCACGTCCGGGACGTCGCTGGAGGCGAGGACCGCGCCGAGCTTCTGGTCGTAGGTGTTGCCGTCCTGGTTCTGCCAGACGACGTCGACGCCGATCAGGTCGTTCATCGCCGTGTAGTAGGCGTTGTTCTGCTTCGGCGGCGAGCCCCAGAACGGCGCCATGACCGTGACCTTGCCGCCCTTGCCGAGCTTCTTCGAGACCGAGGTCTTCAGGGTGGAGAGGTCCAGCTTGCTGGTGAAGCCGATGGCCGAGCCGTTCTTGGCAGGGATGTCCGGTTTCACCACGTTGCTCGCCACATACGCCGGCAGGATCTTCTTCGCGTCCTTGCCCGACGTGGTGCCGTCCCGCGCCCCACCGTCCGACCCGCCACACGCGGCAAGCAGCGGCATCCCTCCCGCCACCGCTGCGGTGGCGACCGCCGTGGAGGCGAGGAAACTTCTCCGGCTCGGTCCGGAGGAGGCGGAGGCGGCGTTCGGCGTCATTGCGTCAACCCTTCATGGCGCACCAGGACACCCGGCGGTGGGCCGTCGGCTGCGGTGTCTCGAGTGGAACTGGCTGAGCCGAAGCGGTACTCCGACGCGTGACGAGGAGTGCGCACCACCGGGTGGCGGACTTCACAGTCGAAGCGCTTCGATGTTGCTGCGAGGTTAAGTGAACACCCAGGGGCGCACAAGGGGCGATTCCAAGATTCCTCCGGCGTGTGCACAAGCGTGATGTGAGGCGTATGCCGCTTGCAACACCACTGAAAGGCCGGAGTTGTTGCAACGGGGTGTCTTGACACCCACCCCCACGTCGAATGAGCATCGAAGCGCTTCGAAAGGGCCCTGCCGCTCCATCCCAGAGGGAAACCCACGTGACCGCACACACGCCGCCCAGTCCGCAGTTCCGCGATCCGCGTCTGCCGTTCGCGAAGCGGATCGACGACCTCCTGTCGCGGCTCACGCCGGCGGAGAAGATCGCCTTCCTGCACCAGTTCGCGCCCGCCGTCGAACGGCTGGGCATCGCCGCCTTCCGCACCGGCCAGGAGGCCCTGCACGGCGTGGCGTGGATGGGCCCGGCGACGGTGTTCCCGCAGGCTGTCGGTCTGGGCGCCACCTGGAACCCGGAGCTGGTGCGGCGCGTCGGCGACGCGGTGTCCAAGGAGATCCGCGCGCTGCGCGCCAAGGACGACCGCGTCGGCCTCAACGTCTGGGCGCCGACCGTCAACCTGCTGCGCCACCCCCTGTGGGGCCGCAACGAGGAGGGCTACTCGGAGGACCCCAAGCTCACCTCGGCGATCGCCACGGCCTACACGCACGGCCTGCGCGGCGACCACCCGACCTACTGGCGCACCGCGCCCGTGCTGAAGCACTGGCTCGCCCACAACAACGAGACGGACCGGTCCACGACGTCGAGCTCGGTGCGCCCGCGCGTGCTGCACGAGTACGACCTGAAGGCCTTCCGCGAGACCGTCGAGGCGGGGGCGGTGGCCGGGGTGATGCCGGCGTACAACCTGGTCAACGGCCGCCCCAACCACGTCTCCCCGTACCTGGGCGAGCACTTGCGCGCCTGGACCGACGAGGACCTGCTGGTCTGCTCGGACGCGGGCGCGCCGAGCAACCTGGTCGACTCCGAGCACTACTTCGACACGCACGAGGAGGCCACCGCGGCCTCCCTCGTGGCGGGCGTCGACAGCTTCACGGACCACGGCACGGACTCCTCGCAGATGATCGGGCGTCTGCGCGGCGCCCTGGAGCGCGGGCTGCTGACCGAGGCCGACGTCGACACGGCCGTGCGCCGCCAGCTCTCGGTCCGCTTCCGGCTCGGCGAGTTCGACCCGGAGTACGACCCGCACGACGCCACCAGCGAGTTCGACACCCCGGCGCACCGTGCCCTCGCGCAGGAGGCCGCCGAGCAGGCCGTCGTGCTGCTGAAGAACGACGGGCTGCTGCCGCTCGCCCCGGACACCCGGGTCGCGGTGGTCGGGCTGCTCGCGGACGAGTGCAAGCTCGACTGGTACAGCGGCACGCTCATCCACCGCTCGACCCCGCTGGAGGGCCTGTACGAGCGGTTCGGCGCCGAGCGGGTGGAGTTCGCGGAGGGCGTGGACCGGGTCCGGCTGAAGACCTCCGCGGGCACCTTCCTGCACGTACCGGTGACCGAGGACGCCGCCGACGAGGTGCGCGGCGGCGAGGGCGCGCTCGACCCGGCGCTGCTCGCGGGCCGCACCGACCTGCCCGCGCTCACCACCGACGCGGCCGGCACCGAACTGGCGCTGGTCGACTGGGGCGAGGACGTGCTGACCCTGCGCGCGCCCGACGGCCGCTACCTCTCGGTCGCCGACGACGGCTACGTCCGGGCCTCCGCCGACCAGCCGGGCGGCTGGATCGTCCAGGAGACGTTCCGTCTGGAACCGCACGAGAACGGGCACCTCCTGAAGCACCTGGGAACGGGTCGCCATGTGTCTGTCTCCGCCGACGGCGTGAAGGTTGCCGACGAAGATCCCGAGGTCTTCGAGCTGGTCGTCACCGAGCGCGGCGAGGAGGCGGTGGCGCGTGCCGCCGCGCAGGCCGACGTGGTCGTCGTGGTGGCGGGCAACGACCCGCACATCAACGGCCGCGAGACCGAGGACCGTACGACCCTGCGGCTGCCCGGGCACCAGGAGCGGCTGCTGCGGGCCGCACGCGCGGCGAACCCCGCGACCGTGCTGACGCTGGTCTCGGCGTACCCGTACGCGATCGACCCGGCGGACGTCCCGGCCGTGCTGTGGACCGCACACGGCGGCCAGGCGGCGGGCACCGCCCTGGCCCGCGTGCTGGCCGGCGACGTCTCCCCCGCCGGCCGCCTCCCGCAGACCTGGTACGCCGACGACGCCGACCTGCCCGGCCTCCTCGACTACGACCTGATCGGGAGCCGGCAGACGTACCTGTACTTCGAGGGCACTCCCCTGTTCCCCTTCGGGCACGGCCTGTCGTACACCTCGTTCGCGTACGACGGCCTGACGGCCCGGGTGGAGGACGGGTCGGTGCACGTCTCCTTCACGGTCACCAACACCGGTGACGTCACCGCCGACGAGGTCGCCCAGCTCTACACCCGGGCCCTCGACCCGTCCGTCCCGCGTCCGCGCCGCGAGCTGCTGGACCACCGCCGCGTCACCCTCGCCCCCGGGGCGACGGCGGAGCTGGGTTTCCAGGTCCCCCTGTCCGCCTTCGACTTCTGGGACGTGGCGCAGGACCGGTGGCGTCTGGAGCCGGGCGCCTACGAGCTGCTGGCCGGGGCCTCCAGCGAGGACGTCCGGCTGCGCACGACCGTCACGCTCGACGGCGAGCCCGCCCTGCCGCGCGCGGTCGTCGCGGACGGTCTGGCCGCGGCCGGCTTCGACGAGCAGAGCGGCATCGAGATCGTCGACCGTACGAAGGTGTCGGGCGACGCGGTGACGCCGGCGGACGGGACGGCGGGTGAACTGGTCTACCGCGCCTGCGACTTCGGGCCGGGCATCTCCGGCGTGACGGTGGAGGTGGCCGGTGAGGGCGCGGTCGAGCTGTCCCTCGACGGCGGGCCGGCGCTCGCGGTGCTGTCGACGGCCACACCCACATCGGGCCAGTACGACTACGTCTCGCTCGGCGCGTCCGTCGCCGCCGCGGGCGTGCACGACGTGCACGACCTGCACCTGAGACTGCGCGGCCCGCTGCGGCTCGCGCACGTCGGCTTCTCCGGTTGAGGGTCCGGAGCAGGCCGGCACAAAGAAGGGGCCCGGCACCGGAAGGCATCGGTGCCGGGCCTCTTCGCCCAGCCTATATGAAAATGGTTCCCATGAGCTAGTGTCCAGGCGTCAGAGGGCGAGGCCGGTGAGCACCATCACGCGCTCGTACGTGTAGTCCTCCATGGCGAACCGCACTCCCTCACGGCCCACGCCGGACTGCTTGACGCCGCCGTACGGCATCTGGTCGGCGCGGTAGGACGGGACGTCGCCGACGACGACGCCGCCGACCTCCAATGCGCGGTGGGCCCGGAAGGCGGTCTGCAGGTCGTGGGTGAAGACGCCCGCCTGGAGGCCGTACTTGGAGTCGTTGACGGCGGCGAAGGCCTCGGCCTCGCCGTTCACCTTCTGCACGGTGAGGACCGGTCCGAAGACCTCCTCGCAGGAGAGGGTGACGTCTGCCGGTACGTCGGCCAGCACGGTCGGCGCGTAGGAGGCGCCGTCGCACTTGCCGCCGGTGAGCAGCGCGGCACCGGCGTCGACCGCCTCCTGGACCCACGTCTCCACGCGCTTGGCGGCGTCCTCGCTGACCAGCGGTCCGACGTCGGTCGTGTCGTCGCTCGGGTCGCCGGTGACCTGGGCCTCGACGGCGGCGACGATGCGCGGCAGCAGCCGGTCGTACACGGAGGCGTCGGCGATGACCCGCTGGACGGAGATGCAGGACTGGCCGCCCTGGTAGTTGGAGAAGGTGGCGATGCGGTTCGCCGCCCAATCGAGGTCCTCGTCGCTCGCCCAGTCGGCGAGCACGACGGCCGCGCCGTTGCCGCCCAGCTCCAGGGTGCAGTGCTTGCGCGGCACCGAGTCCATGATCGCGTAGCCGACCTTCTCGGAGCCGGTGAAGGAGATCACGGGCAGGCGCTCGTCCTGCACCAGGGCGGGCATCTTGTCGTTGGCGACGGGCAGGATGCTCCAGGAGCCCGCCGGCAGTTCGGTCTCGGCCAGCAGCTCGCCGATGACCAGGCCCGACAGCGGGGTCGCCGGGGCGGGCTTGAGGATGATCGGGGCGCCGGCGGCGATGGCCGGGGCGACCTTGTGGGCGCAGAGGTTCAGCGGGAAGTTGAAGGGCGCGATACCGAGCACGACGCCCTTCGGGAAGCGGCGGGTGAGGGCGAGCCGACCCTGGCCGCCGAGGTCGGTGTCGAGCCGCTGGGCCTCGCCGCCGTTGAACCTCCGGGCCTCCTCGGCCGCGAACCGGAAGACGGACACGGCCCGGCCGACCTCGCCGCGCGCCCACTTGAGCGGCTTGCCGTTCTCGGCGGAGATCAGCCGCGCGATCTCCTCGGTGCGCTCGGCGAGGCGCCTGCTGACGTGGTCCAGGACGGCGGCGCGGACATGGGCGGGGGTGGCGGCGAACTCGTCCCGCACGGCGTACGCGGCGGCCACGGCCTCCTCGACCTGCGCGTCCGTCGGCACGCTCACCTTGCCGACGAGCCGGCCGTCCCACGGGGAGGTGACGTCGAAGGTGTCCTCGCCGGTGGCCTCACGGCCGGCGAGCCAGAAGGCGTGGGTGGAAGTCATGGTGGTTCCGGCCCTTCGGCGTTGGGGGTGGTCCTGTGCTGCGAGTCCAACGGTAGGGGTGGGGTGGCCGAAGGTCGTTTGTCCGGGGCGTAGCAGTGGCGGCCGGGGACACTACGGTTTGGCACACGGGCCCTCAGTCCGTGGAGGTCGCCTTCAGGGCGAGCCAGAGCTCCATCCGCGCGTCGGCGTCGTCCAGGGAGCGGCCGAGGATCTCCTCGACCCGGCGCATGCGGTAGCGGAGGGTGTGGCGGTGGACGCCGAGGTCGGCCGCCGCCGCGTCCCACTGGCCGTGCCGGGACAGCCAGGCGCGCAGGGAGGCGACGAGGTCGCCGCGGCCCGTGGCGTCGTGCTCGTACAGCGGCCGCAGCATCCCGTCGGCGAAGGCCCGTACCGCGTCGTCCGCCAGCAGCGGCAGCACGGATCCGGCCGCCACCTGCTCGTGCTCCACGAGGACGCGACCGCGCCGCCGCGCCACCGACAGCGCCTGCTCGGCCTGCTTGTACGCGGCGGACGCGGCGATGGGCCCGGCCGGCGCCGACAGGCCCACGACCAGCTCGTCCTCCTCGCCGCCCGGCACCTTCTCGCGCACGCCGGCCCGGGCCGACTCCAGGGCGGCCGCGTACTCCCCGCAGGCCGCCGCGGCGGCACCGCCGTCCGCGGCCAGCACCACCAGCCGCTCCCCCTCCGGCACGACGAGGACGGCCTCGCCGGCCCGGGCCGCGGCGGACTCCATGACGTCGGCGAGCGCCGCCAGGGGGTCGCCGTTCGTGTCGGCGGCGGCGAGCGCCGCGGCGGAGGGCCGGTCGGCGGCCGGGGCGCCCGTCCGGGCCTCGGCACGGGCCAGCGCGGCCGAGGCCGACACCGGCACCCGCTCCGCGACCAGCATCCGGAACGGCGCGTCCAGCAACCCGCCGTACAGGTCCCCGGCGACCGCGCGCGCGTGGTCCGGTTCCCCGGCCAGCAGCATGCGCAGCACCGCAGCGCCGATCCGCTGCTCGGCGGCCTGGAGGGACCGGGAACGTTCCGTGGTCAGGGTCAGCAGGGCGATGGYCGAGTGGAGGGCGTAGCGCTCGGCCGTGCCGAGGGCGGCGGCCGTGCCCACGGCGAGGGCCGCCCGGGGACGCCGGCCGGTGCCGATGGTGTGCAGTTCGACCCGGTCCTCGTTCTCCGGTCCGCCGGCCACCGACGAGGCGGGCGCGGGCCGCTCCCCGAGCCGCTGCACGTCGCCGGTGAGCCGCGCGGCCCGCCGCCCGGCCCACTCCGGTGCCGTGGCGACGACGGCGCCCGAGGCGTCGTACAGCGCGGCCCATCCGTCGACCTGCGAGGCCAGCGCGGCCAGCAGCCCCTCGGGCCCGCCCGTCTGCGCCTGCCTGGTCAGCTCGCGCTGGGCGGCGAACCCGGCCGTGACCGCCCGGTACTGGTCGGCGGCGATCGCGGCGGACACGGCCTTGCTGATGGCGAGGAACGGCGTGCGGCGCGGCACCTCCAGCAGCGGCAGGCCCTCCGCCTCCGCCGCGTCGACGAGCGCCTTGGGGATCTCCTCGTAGTTGACGCCGACGGCGAAGCCGAGCCCGACCACCCCGGCCCCGGCCAGCCGCCGTACGTAGCGGCGCATGGCCTCCGGGTCCTCGGCGTCCAGCTTGAGCGCGGTGATCAGCAGCAGTTCCCCGCCCTCCATGTAGGGCACGGGGTCGGCGAGCTCGCTGACGTGCGCCCAGCGGACCGGCACGTCGAGGCGGTCTCCGCCCGCCCGCACAGTGAGTTTCAGCGCGGAGTGGTGGACGAGCGAGGCGAGCGTCGGGGGCATGAGGCCTTCAGGTCTGCGTCAGGACGTGTGTGATCTTTGTGGGCTTTTGGCCGCCACGTATGAACGACCTGTGACGATTCTGCCTCACCGTACGGTCCCCGCGTACCGGCATCGCCCCGAAGCCGTCAGCCCCGCAGATCCACCAGCAGCGGCGGCGCGTGCTCGCCCTTGACGTCGGTCAGCGACAGCACCGCGTGCCCGGCCGGCACCCCGTGCGCCAGCTCGGACGCGGACCAGCGCTCCCGCTCGACCTGCCGCACGGTCACCGCCCGTGCGGTCGGGGCCTTGCCGGTGATCACCCGGCGCAGCATGTGCACGGCCTTGCCCGCGGGCGTCTCCGCGATGATCTGCCGGTCGGTGACGTCCCGGGCCTCGGTCCACTCCTTGCCCCAGACCTCGGCGAAGTCCTGCCCGTCCCACGGGGTGAGCCCCGACAGGGCCATCCGGCAGCCGGTGGCCCCGAGCAGCGGCCCGCGCAGCGGCCGGGGCACGTCGTCCAGCGTCCGCAGGGTCAGCACGACCCCGGCGTTGCCGGACCGCAGCCGCTGGATGCCGCGCACGGCCTCGGGCGTCACCACCCCGGTCGCGTCATCGAGTAGCAGACAGGCGAACAGCGACCGGTCCTCCCGTACGGCGACACTCGCCGTGAACTGCGCGAGCACCAGCCGCGCCAGCATCCGGGAGGCGTCGGCGTGCCCGCGCTCGGGCAGGTCGATCCGCACCCGCACGGGGTGGTCGAGGGCCTTGAGGGTGAAGGGCCGGGTGCTCCCTGAGGTGTCGAAGAAGGAGGCGAAGGCCGGCCGGTCCAGCAAGGCCACCCGATCCGCGAGCACCCCGCCGACATCGCCCGGCTGCCCCATCTGCCGCTCCCGGGCGTCCAGTTCCCGCAGCAGCGACTCCTGCCCGGCGTCCTGAAGCCCCTGCCGCAGCGCGGCCAGCGGCCCCGGCGCCCCGTCCAGGAGCTGCCGCAGCTCCGGTACGGACGGAAAACGCCCGTGCACGGCCCGGAACGGCCCGAGCAGCTGGGCGAGCACGGTCGTGGAACGCCGGCTGTCACTGCCCGGGTGCGGATCGGCGAGGTCCCCCACCAGCGCCTCGGCGAGCACGGCCGCGGCCTCGTCCGGGTCGCCGGTCCCCCCGTACAGATCCAGGTCGTACTCGGACTCCTGGTTCCCGATCCGCACGACGACGTCATACGCGTCGGCCGGCCCGAGCCCGGCCCCCGCCGCCCCGACCACGACCACGGCGGCCCGTCCGGCGAGAGCGTGCAGACACAGCGACTCGGCGAGGGGCCGCACGACGGTGCCGGTCTTTCCGGAGCCGGCGGGGCCGACCGCCACGAGCGAGGTGCCGAGCAGGTCGGGCCCGAGGCCCAGGCCCGCCCCGCGGTAGGTGTACGGGTTGCGGGAGTCGTCCACGGTCGTCCCCAGCCGTACCTGGCCGGTCATCAGGTCGTGCCGCGCGAGGCGCACCGGCAGGTCGCGCTCCCCGGAGGGGTGGAGGCAGGCGGCGGCGCCGTCCCGCAGGACGGTGGAGCTGAAGGTGGCGAGGCTGTGCCGTCCGGTGCGCACGCCCTGCCAGGCACGGAGGATCCGGGCGTGGTCGACGTCCCCCATGAGCCCGGAACGGGCCTCGGCGGCGAGCCGCTCGGCGGCGTCGACGGCTCCGGCGGCGCGGAGCTCGTTCCACTGGGCGGGATCGTCCTGGGCGGCCGGTTGCGCTTCCTGGGACTCCGGTCGACGCAAGCGCGGGGCGACGAAGCGGCGCCACACCTCGCCCCAGCGGCCGAGCCGGCTCACCCCGACCATGATCGCCAGGGCGACGAGCAGCTCGTACCCCCGGTACACGATGAAGGTGCCGGTCTCGCCGATGCCGCTGTCGGCACCGCGCCAGGCGTCGGGAACGATCAGGTCGAACGGCACCCACCACCAGTTGCCGAGGTAGCCGTTCTGGAGCAGCGACCAGATCAGCCATCCCACCAGGAAGGCGATCAGCGCCCCGCTCAGCAGCTGCCGGGTGGGGATCTCCTCGGGCTGCTCCGCCGGCCGCGGCCGGTGCCCGAACCGCCACACGCCGGGCGGCGCCTCGGGCCGGGGCGTGCGCAGCCAGGTCAGGAAGGAGGACCCGTCCGGCATCGGGGGCACCCCGGGCGCCCGGGTCGGCCGGGGCGGCACAGCGGAGACGCCCGGCGGGGCGCCATGGCCGTTCGGCGGCGCGTTGTGGCCGTCCGGCGGCACCGCGGGCACCTCCGGCGGTCCCGCCGGACGCGGCACCGGGTTCGCATGCGTACCCCGCGCCTCCTGCGTCCCGTCGCTGTCCATCGCCCTTGCCCCCTGACCAGCTGCTCCGTCGACCGTCCGCGAGCCAATCTAACGCCCTCCCCTGGGGAGTTCACCGCTTCC
>NZ_NGFN01000208.1 GCF_002148965.1 Streptomyces swartbergensis
CCTCCCCGCCCTCCTCGACGGCGTCGGCCTGGTCGTCGTACGCCTCCTCGGCGGCATCCGGGCCTGGCAGGACGGACTCGACCTGCTCCTCGCCGACGGCCGCCCGGTCGTCGTCCTCACCGGCGAACAGGCCCCCGACGCCCAGCTGATGGCGTCCTCCACGGTCCCCATCGGCATCGCCGCCGAGGCCCACGCCTATCTCGCGCACGGCGGCCCGGCCAACCTGGAGCAGCTCGCCCGCTTCCTCTCCGACACGGTCCTGCTCACCGGCCACGGCTTCGAGGCGCCGGCGGCCGCCCCCACCTGGGGCCCACTGCCCCGGGAGTGCCGGGACACCGACGGCCCGACCGTCGCCGTGCTCTACTACCGGGCCCACCACATGAGCGGCAACACCGCCTTCGTCGGCGCCCTGTGCGACGCGATCGAGGACGCGGGCGGCCGGCCGCTGCCCCTGTACGTGGCCTCCCTGCGCGCCCCCGAGCCCGAGCTGATCGAGGAACTCCGCGCCGCCGACGCCATCGTCACCACCGTCCTCGCCGCCGGCGGCACCAAGCCCGCCGAGGCATCGGCCGGCGGCGACGACGAGTCCTGGGACGCGGGCGCGCTCACCGCGCTCGACGTACCGATCCTCCAGGCCCTGTGCCTCACCGGCTCACGGACCGACTGGGTGGACAACGACGAGGGCGTCTCCCCGCTCGACGCGGCCAGCCAGATCGCCGTCCCCGAGTTCGACGGCCGCCTCATCACCGTCCCGTTCTCCTTCAAGGAGATCGACGCCGACGGCCTCCCGGCCTACGTCGCCGACCCCGAGCGCGCCGCCCGGGTCGCCGGAATCGCCGTACGCCACGCCCGGCTCCGCCACATCCGGCCCGCCGACAAGCGCCTCGCGCTGGTCCTGTCCGCCTACCCGACCAAGCACTCCCGCATCGGCAACGCGGTCGGCCTGGACACCCCCGCCAGTGCGGTCGCCCTCCTCAGGCGCCTGAAGGCCGAGGGTTACGACTTCGGCGACGCCGACATCCCCGGCCTGGCCTCCGGCGACGGGGACGAGTTGATCCGCGCGCTGATCGAGGCGGGCGGGCACGACCAGGACTGGCTCACCGAGGAGCAACTGGCCCGCAACCCGGTGCGGATCCCGGCGGCCGACTACCGCCGCTGGTTCGCCACGCTCCCCGGGGAACTGCGCACGGCGGTGGAGGAGCACTGGGGCCAGGCCCCCGGCGAGATGTTCGTCGACCGCAGCCGTAACCCGGAGGGCGACATCGTCCTCGCCGCCCTGCGCTTCGGCAACCTGCTGATCCTCATCCAGCCCCCGCGCGGCTTCGGCGAGAACCCGATCGCGATCTACCACGACCCGGACCTGCCGCCCTCCCACCACTACCTGGCCGCCTACCGCTGGATCGCCGCCCGGGCCGAGGACGGTGGGTTCGGCGCCGACGCGATGATCCACCTCGGCAAGCACGGCAACCTGGAGTGGCTGCCCGGCAAGAACGCCGGCCTGTCCGCCGCCTGCGGTCCCGACGCCGCCCTCGGCGACCTCCCGCTGATCTACCCGTTCCTGGTCAACGACCCGGGCGAGGGCACCCAGGCCAAGCGCCGCGTGCACGCCACGCTCGTCGACCACCTCGTGCCGCCGATGGCCCGCGCCGACTCCTACGGCGACATCGCGCGCCTGGAGCAACTCCTCGACGAGTACGCCCAGATCTCCTCCATGGACCCCGCCAAGCTCCCGGCGATCCGCGCCCAGATCTGGACCCTCATCCAGGCCGCCCGGCTCGACCACGACCTCGGCCTGGAGGACCGCCCGGACGACGACGGCTTCGACGACTTCCTCCTGCACGTCGACGGCTGGCTCTGCGAGGTCAAGGACGCCCAGATCCGCGACGGCCTGCACGTACTCGGCAACCCGCCGCAGGGCGCCGACCGCGTCAACCTCGTCCTCGCCATCCTCCGCGCCCGCCAGATCTGGGGCGGCGCGCAGGCACTGCCCGGCCTGCGCGAGGCCCTCGGCCTGGACGAGTCCGCCGCGACCCGCACGACCGCCGACGCGGCCGAGGAGCAGGCCCGCGCCCTGGTCCAGGCGATGGAGGACGCGGGCTGGGACCCGGCCGCGGTTCCCGCCGAGCACGGCGAACAGGTCGCCGCCGTCCTGGAGTTCGCGGCCCGCGAGGTCGTGCCGCGCCTCGCCGCGACCACCGCCGAGATCGACCACGCCGTGCACGCGCTGGCGGGCGGCTTCGTCCCGGCGGGCCCCTCGGGATCACCCCTGCGTGGCCTGGTCAACGTCCTCCCGACGGGCCGCAACTTCTACTCGGTCGACCCCAAGGCGGTCCCCTCCCGCCTCGCCTGGGAGACGGGCCAGGCCCTCGCCGAGTCCCTCCTGGAGCGCTACCGCACCGACAACGGCGACTGGCCGACCTCCGTCGGCCTCTCCCTGTGGGGCACCAGCGCGATGCGCACGGCGGGCGACGACGTGGCCGAGGCCCTCGCCCTGCTCGGCATCCGCCCCGTCTGGGACGACGCCTCGCGCCGGGTGACGGGCCTGGAGCCCGTCCCGTACGAGGAACTGGGCCGCCCCCGCATCGACGTCACCCTCCGCATCTCGGGCTTCTTCCGGGACGCCTTCCCGCACACCATCGGCCTGCTGGACGACGCGGTACGCCTGGCCGCCTCGCTGGACGAGCCGGCCGAGGCCAACCAGGTACGGGCCCACGTCCAGGCGGACGTGGCGTCCCATGGCGACGAACGCCGCGCCACCACCCGCATCTTCGGCTCCCGCCCCGGCACGTACGGCGCCGGCCTGCTCCAGCTCATCGACTCCCGCGACTGGCGCACCGACGCGGACCTCGCCGAGGTCTACACGGTCTGGGGCGGCTACGCCTACGGCCGCGAACTCGACGGCCGCCCGGCCCGCGAGGAGATGGAGGCCGCCTACAAGCGCATCGCGGTCGCGGCGAAGAACACGGACACGCGCGAGCACGACATCGCCGATTCCGACGACTACTTCCAGTACCACGGCGGCATGGTGGCGACGGTCCGGGCGCTGCGCGGCACGGCTCCCGAGGCGTACATCGGCGACTCCACCCGCCCCGAGACGGTCCGCACCCGCACCCTCGTCGAGGAGACCTCCCGGGTCTTCCGGGCCCGGGTCGTGAACCCCAAGTGGATCGAGGCGATGCGCCGCCACGGCTACAAGGGCGCCTTCGAACTCGCCGCCACCGTGGACTACCTCTTCGGCTACGACGCCACCACCGGCGTGGTCGCCGACTGGATGTACGACAAGCTCACCGAGACCTACGTCCTGGACCCGGCCAACCGCGAGTTCCTCCAGCAGGCCAACCCCTGGGCCCTGCACGGCATCGCCGAACGCCTGCTGGAGGCGGAGTCCCGCGGCATGTGGGAGAAGCCCGACCCGGCCGTACTGGAGGGGCTGCGGCAGGTCTACCTGGAGACGGAGGGGGACCTGGAGGGCGACGGGTGATCGTTCGGCGCCTTCACCCGGCGGGGTGGGCGGGCAGGTCGGGCACCACCTGCGGACGCAGGACCATGAGGGAGTCTTCCAAGGTCGCCACCATGGCGAAGGGGAACCGGTCGGCCTCGAGACAGAGTGCGACGTCATCGGCATGGACTCCTCGGCGCACCCCCTGCGCCAACTCGGCGGCGGCACGCGACTCGGTGGCGCGGCGGACGAACCCGGCAGCGTCCGTCGCAGCCTCCGTGGCCCTGCGGGCGATGTACTGAGCACACGCCAGATCTTCGTCTGCCTGCCCGTCTTCACCCGTGACCACGAACGTGACGCCGTCGCTCTCGCGCGTCCGCAAGACCCGGGCCGTCGCCTCCGCCACCACGAAGCCTGCGCACAGCACCAGCGACGCCTCCTTGACCGCGAGGGCGCCGACCGTCCCTGCCGTGGTCTTCTGCACGACGGTCCGTCCGCCGAGGTCGGCAGACCGCAGCAGGCCCGGCGAGTTGACCATGTCGAACCCGGGCGCGGGCGGGCCGTCCTTGAGCGCCATCCAGTCCGGGTGGCGAGCCTTGAGCGCCAGGGCTTCGTCGAGCGACTCAGCGAGAACGATCTTCTCCGCTCCCTGGCCGAAGGCCCAGGCCGCCACGGTGTAGGCGCGCATCACGTCGACCACGACCGCCACCGAAGGGACGTCGACGAGCTCTGGTATGCCAAGGAAACGCGTGTCCATACATCCCCCTCCGGATGCCCGTTCAGCCGTCCTTGCCCCGGTCGAACCACATCGTCGCCACCGTCGCCAGCAGACCGGCCCAGAACAGCACCTGCGGGACCGTGCGTCCCGTCCACGGGATCTGGGTGATCAGCAGGGCGCAGACCATGGCCCACGCGGCCTGGGCCAGGACGACACGGGGCCAGGTGCGACGGCGGAGCAGCGAGCGCAGATTGACCTGGACGCCGGCGCGCAGCCTCCGGTACCTCAGCAGGGCGCCCAGGACCCAGACCACGGCCATGGGGACGAGGTCCCAGAGCCGCTGGCCCAGCGGCAGCGGCAGCTCCCGCTGGGTCTCGCCCTCGGTCGCGAACAGGTCGATGCCCACACCGGCGAGAGCCAGGCAGAGCAGGGCCGGCCAGCGGATACCGCGCAGCAGACGGTAGGAGGCGTCGTCCAGGCCGCTGCGCATCGGCGCGGAGTCCGGGGCGGCGGCCAGCGCGTCGGCGTACAGGGTGGCGGCCTCCGCCGCCTTGACGCCGGGAGCGGTCGCCACCTTCTTCGTCCGCCGGGCCAGGGCCTGCTCGTGCTGCGGGTCGAGCCGCAAGATGGCCTCGTCGAGCTGATCGGCGACGGTCCGGTTGCCCGCCATGTCGGCGATCAGCCACGCCACCTCGTAGGCGAACACCTCCTCCGGCCCCAACCGGATGGCTTCCTGGGCGAGTTCGCCGGCCTCCCGCAGGGCGGCGTCCTGGTCCTCGCGCCGGACCTGGCCGCCGTTGGCCTGTCCGGAGCGGATCGCCCTGATGCGCCACAGCCAGTGGGCGAGCAGCGCGTAGCCGTACCAGTTCTCGGGGGCGAGTCGGATCACCTCGCGCAGGACGCCCTCGGTCTCCAGGAAGCGGCCCGCGGCACGCAGGGCGTGCGCGTGCATGACGAGCGCCCCGATGTCCTCGGAGTCCAGCGCCAGCGCCCGCTCCGTAGCCTCCAGGGCCTTCGGCCCGTCCTTGTCGTCCCCGAGATGGCTGCGGGCGAGCTTGACCCAGGCCCGGACGTCGTCGGGGTCTTCCGCGAGCCGCCGCGCCAGCAGCTCGCGGGCCTCGTCGTACCGCTTGAGGTCGATGAGCAGGTCGGCCCGCTCCACGGCGGGGTGCACGGTGGCGGTCACAGCTTGCGCCTCTTCTTCAGGTACGCCACCAGGTCGTCGTACATCCCGCCCTCGTTGGCGAACATCGCCACGTTCCGCGCGGAGGCGAACCACGGCTCGGCGGACGGGACGACCTCCTTCGCGGCGGCCAGCAAGTCCTTCATGCCGATCATCCGGACCGTCCCGGTGCGCGCCGAGTCCAGCAGCGCCCGCTCGGCCGCCGCCTCGCAGACATGGGCCAGGTCCGCGCCCGACAGGCCGTCCGTGGCCTTGACCAACTTGCCCAGATCGACGTTCTCGATGGGCCGGTCCCGCAGGTGGTAGCGGAGGATCGCCTCCCGGGCCGGACCGTCGGGCGGCAGGACCAGGATCGTCCGGTCCAGCCGGCCGGGACGGCGCAGGGCGTTGTCCACGTCCCAGGGCACGTTCGTGGCGGCCAGCACGAACACACCCTCGTTCGCCGCCGAGTCGATGCCGTCCAGCTCGGTGAGGAGCTGGTTGACCGTGTTGCGCATACCGCTGTGCGCGGTGCGGCTGCGCTTGGCGCCGAGCGCGTCCAGCTCGTCCAGGAAGACCACGCAGGGCGCCTGGCGGCGGGCGGTCTCGAAGACCTCGTGCATGTTGCGCTCGGAGTTGCCGATCCACATGTCGAGCACGTCGTTGACCGACACCGACAGGAACGCGGCGCCGAGTTCCCCGGCGACCGCGCGGGCGATGAACGTCTTCCCGCAGCCGGGCGGCCCGTACAGCAACAGCCCGCCGCGCAGGCTCTTGCCGTACAGCTTGCGCAGCTCGGGGTTGCGCAGCGGCGCCAGGAACGCGGCCTCCAGGCGCTCCTTGACGTCCTGCATGCCGCCGACGTCGGCCAGCCGCACCCCGCCGGGCGTCTCCACGTCCCAGGCCTCGGCACCGCCGGGATCATCCTGTCCGTCCGCGCGGACCGGCGCCTCGACGAACCGCGGCGGCACCACGTCGCCGACCTGCTCCTCGGCGGCCCGCCAGTCGAACCCCGGCCGCTGACCCGGGGGTTGCGCCGGCGTCGGGGCCGGCGCGTCCATCGCCCGGGCCATCAGGTCACGGGCCTGGGCGTCGCCCGGCGCGTGCTGAAGGGCCACGGCCGCCTCGGCGACGGCGGCCTCCGACCGGCCCGCATCCAGCAGGAGCTGGGCCAGGTGCAACCGCAGGGGTACGTCCGCGGGAGCGGCGGCGACGGCGGTACGCAGACTCTGTATGAGAGGGGAGTCGTCCGGCATGATCCAAAGCCTACGCCCGGCCTACGACACCTCGTGAGGCGCTCGGCGTCCAGCCACTATGCTCACTTCATGCCGGAGGCCGGAAGCAAGGGCTCCCGAGACGGCAAGGCTGAAGAGGCGAACGGCCCGAGGACATGCTGAGAGAGGTCACCGCGACCCGCTATGTCGCACCCCTGACGTCCGGCGGATCCGTACCCGGAGTCGTCGAGGCCGACGACCTGGGCACGTACGTCGTGAAGTTGTCCACCCAGAGGTGCTGACCTGCGGTGATGTGGTTACCCCTGTGGCTGACCTGCGGCGATGCGTCTTTCAGCGTCTTTCACGCGCGTGCACTCTTATGCGCTCGATCCTCCCCACGCGCTCCCCAGCGGCGCGGATACTCCCCATAATCTCCCCAGGGGTGTCGAGTTCCGGGCAGCGGTGATAGCCGGAATCACCGCTGCCCGGAACACGCTGAGTGACTGCAGTCGGAGGCGGGACGGGGCGATGCACCGAGCCAGCCTCGTCATGGTCAGTTGTCCCGGAAGGGACCAGCGGCCCCGTGACCTTGTGCGATGAGTGGCTGAGGTGCGATGACCAGCAAGCATGGCCTTTCGGGTTCGACGGAGCCGACGGCCAGGCCGACTGCTCGGCGACGCGCGGTCCGACCAGCCTGCGGAAGGTGGTAGGCCTTGTTGTCGTTGCAACACCTCTGGACGACGCTCAGGCCGGGTGTCCCGTCGCGCACGTGATCGCCATCATTCGGTTCGGCTGTGCGGAGCGGGTCTCGTCGTGGGGCGGCATGCGCAGTCGTTCAAGCCGGAGGGCTGGGGCATCAGTTGTTCCCCGGTGGGCCAGTCTGGGTCTTCTGGCGAACGTGTTCGCCGGGCATGTTGAAGGGTGGCAGAAGGCGAGCTACCCCGCACAGGTGCGCGGACCCGTATGGTCGGGCGTCACCTCTGGCCCGGGCGCACCACGGTGACCGGGCAGTGCGCATGATGGAGCACGACCTGACTGACCGATCCCAGGAGCAGTCCGGTGAATCCTCCGCGTCCGCGCGCACCGACCACCATCAGCTGGGCGCCACGACTCGCCTCGATCAGCGTGGGCCGCGTACGCCCTCGCACGACACGTGCATGCACGGTCACCCCAGGGTGTTCCTCCCGGTGCCCGGACAGCGCCTCGTCCAGGAGTCGCTCCTCGTGCGCCTGAAGATTCTCGACATCACCGACCAGGTCCAGCAGGTCCACCGGACGGGTATCACCGTGGTCGCTCCACGTCCCCCATACGTGCAGTGCCACCAGGTCCGTGCCTAGCATCGAAGCTTCGTCGAAGGCGAACGCGATCGCCCCCCGGCTGTGCGGCGTGCCGTCCACCGCCACCAGCACCGGCCCGTCCTTCGTCGGCCGGTCCCGCACCACCATCACCGGGCAGTGGCTGTGAGCGGCCAGGTGGACCGACGTCGATCCCAGCAGCAGCCCTGCGAAACCGCCCGAGCCGCGATGGCCCACCACCATCAGCTGTGCCGTCCTCGACTCCGCCTCCAGGGCTGTAACCGCTTCCCCCGCGACGACCGCGTGGTCGACAACCACCTCGGGCGCGGTGGCCAGAGCCCGTTCGACGGCTTCGGCGAGCAATTGCCCGACGGATTCCTGCACACCTCCCGCGGGCGGGCCCAGCGGTGATCCGCCGGGCGGAACGTGCATGGCGGGCCAGATGAAGGCATGGACGACGTGCAGCCTGGCTTCCCTCATCCGGGCCTCTTGTGCCGCGGCCACCACGGCGGCCAGCGCGGAGGGGGAGCCGTCCACTCCCACCACGACCGGCCTGGGCACCACGCTGCGTTCTCCTCGTTCGCCATGGCGTCGACGCGGACGACAGCCCGGCGTCCTGCCCTCCCAGCCTCTCGCACCGCCCATACAGGCGCCACCAGGCGCAGGCACCGGCTTAACCGCAGAAGTGCGGAGCGAAGTCTGTTGCGTCTCCAATGGCACCGGCGACCAGCTCGGGCGGGTCGCTCATCGGGACATGGCCGCAGCCGGGCAGCGGGACGAGCCGGGCTGCGGGGATCATGCTCTTGGCGCGGGTGGCCTGCCGCGGCGGCAGAAGGCGGTCGCGCGTTCCGCAGGCGATGGTGACCGGCACGCCGGGGATGCCATGTCCCCGGCCGTGTAGCCGCCCGGCCCGCAGGTGGCGGTGAACGCCTGTGTTGTCCGCGGTGTCTTCAGCGCCAAGAGCGTTTCCTCCGGCGGGCACAGGCCCGGTCGGCCGTAGAAGGTGCCGGTCAGGGCAGCGCGTCCGGCCGCGCTGCCTTCCAGGCGGGCGATGGCCGCTTCAGGCAGGAGGGGGTTCCGTGCCGTGCCGCGTTCAGCACCGCGCAGGCGTAGCGTCGCTCGGCGCCGGTCCAGAAGCCCGCGGGAGCCCGGCAGGTCAATGGCGATCGTTTCGTATCCCTCATCGTCCGCTGGACCCTTTTGTCCCACCGTTGGGATGAATCACGATCCGTCACCGGGCGACGGCCGGGACCAGCCAGCCCACCGGCAGGACGTGCAGGCGCCAGGACTGATGCGCAACGAGACGCCGTCACCTCGCCGGGAGTGGGCGCCCGTCGAACCGAACGCCCTCCCCTGGCGCCGTCGGCCGCCTGCTTCCCGCGGTTGTGTCCTGCGGGCGTGAAGATGCGGAAGTGGTTCCTTGCGGTCACTGTGGGGTCGGGGGTGGGGGCCGGTTACCGGCCGATCTTGACCGAGCATCGGACTAGCCGAAGGAAACGTGATGGCCGTAGCTTCAGACATGCTCGTCCCGGCGCTGCGTCAGGTCCGCAAGGCCGAAGTCGCGCTGGCCAACCGCTTCAACGCCCACCTCGCGGGCACGCCCGCCGGGGAGTACCGGGAACTTTTGGAGCGCCGCGCCGGCGACGCCCGTGGGCACATCTACCGCATTGACGAACGTCTCGGAACCTTGCAGTCCCGCGGGCTGATGCAGACCGTTCTGGGAAATGCCTGGCGCCTGACCTGGCAAGCCGCCCGGTTGCCCTTCAACGTGACCATGGCCGTCCCCGGCACCGTGTTCCGGGTCCGAGGACCGGCAACGGAGCACCAGTTGCTGAAGAACATCGAGGACGAATACGCGGCCAGCGCGTTCGCCGTGGCCATCTGCCGGGCCGCCGAGCGCATCGCCCAGGAGGCCCAGGACGCCGCCAGCTCTGAGCTGCTCAGTTCCATCCGCCGCGACCACGAGGAGACGATGGAAGAGCTCGGCAACAGCCTCGAGCAGCGCGCCGAGGCCGCAGTGGTGGCCGCCCAGACCACTGACGGCTGGAACGCCACGGGCGCCGCCCAGGCGGTCCGCGCCTGGAGCAGCTGGCTGCGGGAGACGGCCGAACGCATGCCGGGTGCGGACCGGTTCCAGGGAGCACCCGAGGGAGCCCTCATCAGGGACTACGAGCTGCCGATGCCCGACTACCGCAGGCTCAGCACCAACGCCATCCTCGAACGGCTCCCGCACCTCGCCCAGAGGGATCTGGCCACGGTCGGCGCCTATGAGCGCGCACATGCCGCCCGGCCCCCGATCCTGAGCCGGATCGCTGATCTGCTGGGGCCGGAGCCCTGGCCCGGCTACGACAGCATGAACGAGGACGAGATCATCAAGCGGCTCGGTGACGCGGAAGAGGGCCTCACCCGGCGGGTGCTGACCTACGAGCGTCGCCATCAGGCACGCTCCGGCATCCTCACCGCCGCCGAACGAGTCCCCGCCTGACCGGACCGGCCGGCCTTTTTCTGCTGGCGCTGTCACACCCCTGGCTCACGCGGCTGGCCGCGTGAGCCAGAGGTTTCAGCACTTGTAGGCTCCTGGCTATGGGGGGAGTCGCCGTTCGGGGGACATACGGCGAACGCGACCTGGGCTGCGGCCAGAAGCGCGCGCAGCTCGTCAATGACCGGCCGGTAAAGGGGCAGCGTCAGGTGGCCGACGCCCGGCACCAGCAAGTTGCGGGCCTTGAGGTCCGGATGGTCGACGCGGCCCCTGGCGGCGGGGATGACGGCTTCGTCCAGGTCGCTGTAGAAGGCCACGAACCGGGTGCGGCATCCTGCGGCCGGTTCGGCGAGTTCGGTCAGCAGCTCGCTTCCCGGGCGTAGCTGGCGCAGCAGTGGATGGGCCGGGGCCAGCATGGCGGTGGCGGTCCCGCCGTGCGGCGTCGCCAGTGTGATCAGCAGCGGCACATGCGCGTCACCGCCGAGCCGCTGCACGTAGTAGCGGGCGATGAGCCCGCCCAGGCTGTACCCGATCACGACCGCGGGCCGTCCCTCGCCGGCACACGCCTGCTCGACCTGGTGGCCCAGTGACCGGGCCGCCGTGCGGATGTCCGCTCCGAATGCGTTGCAGGCAACCGGGATGAAGGGGCCCACACCGTTGCCACGCAGCTCACGTTCCAGCGGCGGGACGACCGATGCCCCGTCGGCCAGCCCGTGCACCAACAGCACAGGTATCCCCGCATCGGCGGGGAGAGGGTCGCCCGGGCCCGTCGGCCGCCCGTGCAGGACACGGCCCAACAACCCGGTCAGCTGCCCGACGCTCTCCGCGGCCATGTCGAGCGGGAGCCGGGCCAGACGTATCACCGCCCGGCTCGCCTCGACACCCATGCCGCGTGCCGGTGACAGCCCCGGCACGGTCAGCTGCGGCCTGAGAGGAATGCCCGTAGCCGTTCACCTCCCTGCACGAACCGCACCTGTACTGCCTGGCGGAAGAGCTGGACAGAGAACTATGTGGGAAAAACATTCTGCAAGTCGGCTCGATTCCTTCATTCGCTACGTTTCACTGTGGACGCTCCCGGTCACAGATGCCATTCGAGGTGTCCTCGCCCCCCGGATCAGCGCGGTCCGCAACCGCGGCGGCTCTGCGACAGCCGCGCAGGCGCAAGCGGAGCCCCGGCCCTACGGTGGTCCTGAGAGGGCCCTCGAACCGGCCCGGCGCTGTGGAGGAGGCTGCGGATGGATGAGCACTTCGTCTGGGTAACGACACGCCGCCTTCGGCCGGGCACCCTGGGGGAGTTCGAGAGGGCATGGCGCCCCGATCCCTACCCACAGGGGATGCGCCGCGCCTTCGCGTACTGGTCCGAGGACGGACAGGAGATCACCGGGGTGTCGTTCTGGGACTCCAAGGAGGCGTGCGACTCCTGGCGGGACTCCGAGCCGGAGAAGCAGCGGCGCGCGGCCATGGCCTCGTACGTCGTCGAGGAGCGGGAGCGTTTCTGCCGCGGCCGTGAACTCGCCGTCCCTCAGCGATAGCTGTCGGTGACCGGACGCCGCCCCGAGCTGCCGCAAACATGGTGGACCACTGCTGCCCGTCATCAAAGATCACTTCCTGGCAGAGCATGGTCCGATGCGCCGACGCGAACTCAATGGCCAAGAGCGGGGTTTGCTCGCTCCGCTCATACCGCGGGCCCTGACTGGCCGACCGAGGGTGGATGACCGGCAGGTCATCAACGGGATGATCTACAAGATACGCACCGGTCTGCAGTGGCGTGATCTGCCCGACCGTTTCGGGCCATGGCAAACGGTCTACACCCCGCTTTCGTCGCACGCGTTGAGCGGTGTCTTTGCCCAGGCCCTCCAGCAGATCCAGGCCCAGGCTGATGCGGCCGGCGACATCGACTGGCTGGTACAGATCGATTCCACCTTCGGGGCCTGCCTCGGCCGTCGCAGATGAGGTGGATCTTGGTGGTCAGACCTCCGCGTGATCGACCGAGGGCTGATCGTCCGGTTCGTCCGGCCGACGCGTCCCCACGAACCGGTGGTGCAGAAGGGCGACCGGCACCGCGTCGGCGGTCACGGACTCCACCTGGTGCACGCCCTCAGCGACCGAGTCGTCGTTGCTTTCCGCACCATAGGAAAGCAGATCACCGCCCATCTGCCCCTCACCGCGCACGACGACGGGGGCTGGAGCCGCGGCCGGCCCCTGCGTAACGCCCACGTCGCGCCGTCGCTGGACAGCGTGTTGCTCCGTGCCTACGGGTGGGGTCGCCTTGAGCAGGCCAGTGCCAATGACCAAGGCGGTCAGCGTGAATCCGGCGCGGTGAGGAAGGCCACACGGTATCCGCCGGCCGGCGATTCCGCCTCGGTCTTCCCTGCGGCGGTGAGGCTGTTCGTACGCGGGCTGACGAGAGCGCTCAGCACGGTCAGGCCCATGGCGCCCCCGATCTGCTGAGTGGTGTTGAACAGCCCGGAGGCGATGCCGGACTCGGCGGGCGTCACGTCAGACATGCCGAGCCCCATGATGGCGGGCGCTGCCAGGCCGAAGCCCAGTCCCACGACAAGACTGGCTGGGAGGAAGTCACCAGGTAGACGCCATTGACGCGGGCGAACGACAGCATGACGAACGCCCCGGCGATGAGGGTGAACCCAAGCAGGAGCATCCGCGCGCTGGCCGAACCTGGTGATGAGCCGGGTTGAAAGGCCGAGGGACACCACCGCGATCACTACGGCGATGGGCACGAACCCCATACCGGCCTGCAGCGAGCCGTACTTCAGCACTCGCTGCAGGTAGAGCGTGCCGAAGAACAGCAGCGGCAGCAGCGGCTTGGCAGCCGTGGCCTGGCGGGCGACAAACCCGATCAGCAACAAGAGGGACACAGGACCGAGCAGCAAGGTCTGGGGCGCTCCCCAGCCAACACGCTCAGCGTCCACGATGGTGTACACCAAGAGCATCATGCCGGCCATGACCAGCAAGGCTCCCAGGAAGTCAGTGCCCTTGCCCATCCCCTCGCCGCGGTCCCCGGGGAGCACTCGCGCGCCGACCAGAACGAGGACGGCACCGATCGGTGCGTTGATGAAAAAGATCCAGTGCCAGCTGAGCAGATCGGTGAGAACGCCGCCGAGCAGCGGCCCGACCGCTCCGCCGCCTGCCGCATCGGCGCCGTCATCGTGGGCCTGGCGACCCTGATCGGCACCGGCGCCGCCCTGTGGCCGCTCATGAAATAGCCTTCGATCGACCACGCTGGGTCCCGGCAGTTGGAATGCCAGGGACGGAGCGTGGTCACCAGATGGCTATCCGAGCCAGATGACTGGGGAAGAGTCAGTGTTCCAACCCTGCGCTATTCGGCTTGGTAGCTGGTGAGAGTCCTCTCACGGGGCTGCTCTATCTCGGCAGCCGGCACAGCAGTAGTTCGGACAGACTGGACAGTCGGACCTCCGTGCTCTCTCAGCCGACGTGGAGGATCCGGAAGCGATCGGGTTCCGCCGGATCTTGATCGACGACTTGGATCGGCGTCGACGCCCATTGCCAGACGCTGATGCCTGGCACGCGGGAGAACCGGATCTTTCCGCGGGTTCCTTCGACTGCGACGCGCGGCCAGGATGCGGCCGTGCTCGCCCGGTCCGTGCCGTGAGAACGCAGCACGTTGGCGAGGACGGCGATCGTGTCGTAACCCTCGAAGGCGACGAAGGAGGGCGCTGCAGCCAGCCGTTCGCGGAGGGCCGTCTCGACGCGTGCGCCAAGTGGGCTGAGGTGATCGGGAAGGTAGCGCAGGAACGGGATCGCGGCGCTGTCGCCGCCCAGCGACGTCGCCCATTCGGCGAACTCCGGTTGCCCGGCCGGAGCACCGATCATGATCTCGGCGAGGCGCGGGTCGCGGCGGACGGACTTGACGATCGACACGGCCGGCTCCGGGTGGCCGACCAGAAGGAGGAGGGCTGTCGCGCGATGGTCGACGAGTTCGTCGCACACGGCCGTGGGGGTGAGCGCGCGCATGTCGAGTTCGATGACGGTGCCGCCGCGTGGAGCGAGGTAGTCCCGCAGAATGCGGGTCCCAGATGCCCAGTAGGCACTCGACTGGGCTGCGACGGCGATTCGACGGTGGCCCGCGCCGAGGAGGAAGTCCGCGTAGACCTGCCAGCCGCGGGACTGCGGCGGGGAGAGGCGCGCGACCCATTCCGTCGGCTGTTCGGTGAGCGCGTCGAGAACCGCTGACGAGCAGAGGAACGGCAAGCCGAGGGCGTCGGCCCTGGCTGCAGCGGCGCGAGCGACGATGCTGTGATACTCCCCCGCCAAGGCGGCCACACCCAGGCGAGCCAAGTCATCCACGGCCGCCGCGGCCCTCTCGGGATCAGCCGCGGTGTCTCGGACCACCAGCTCGAGTGGTCTTCCGCCGATCCCGCCGGCGTCATTGACGTCGCGAACGGCCAGCTCAAGTCCAGCGAGCACGTGTTGGCCTGCCTCTGCCCAGCCGGGCCGCGTCAGCGGAACGAGAGCGCCGATCTGGACGGACAACCCGTCAGTCCGCTGTGTTCCAGGTGGCGATGGTGGCGTATTCATGCGTTGGCGTCTCCCGTGTGACGATTCGGCCGCAGGCTGTCCGGATCGTAGAGTGGCAAGGCCGCCCGGTAGTACGCGTTCATCTCATCCCACCGTGGCGGGCGCACCTGCGTGACCATGCCGGACATTGCATCCACCACCATCACCAACACCCGGCTGTCCTGCGCGAACCTGGCCCACCTGTGTGCCGTGCTGGGGGCGATGCCAAGGAGGGGCCTTGACCCGGAATCTTGGACACGGGCTATGCGGCTTGGGTCAGGGTAGTTGATGTTGTGTCGAGTGCTGTCTCGTAGGCGATGGGACTGCGTTGTCCGAGGCGGGAGTGACGGCGTCGGGTGTTGTAGCGGTTGAGCCAGCCGAACGCGTCGAGGCGGGCCTCGCGTTCACTGGACCATGTCTTGCGGCCCTGGAGCGTCTCGCGTTTGAACGTTGCGTTGAAGGACTCGGCGAGTGCGTTGTCCGCGCTGGAGCCGATCGCGCTCATGGACTGGCGGACGCCGGCCTGGCGGCA
>NZ_NGFN01000209.1 GCF_002148965.1 Streptomyces swartbergensis
GGGCCGGGACGCGGGGGGCGTCGGCACCGCGTGGGCCGGGTGCGGCGCCCCCCTTCGGTGGCTGGTCTCAGCCGGCCCGGCGGATGCGTTCGCCCGGCTGGTCCGCGCCGACCAGCCCGAGCTCGGCAGCCCGTGCGTGCAACTCGCTGCGGCCGGACACGCCGAAGGTGTCGTACAACCGGCGGATGCGCCGGTACATCGACCGTTCCGAGCAGTAGTTGCGCCGGGCGATCTCCGACACCGTCGCCGAGGAGCACAGCATCCGCAGCAGTTCGGCGTCGTAGGCGGCCGCGCCTCCCGCCTCCGCGCGGTGCGGAATCGTGGGTGACGCGGGGCGGGCCGGGCCAGGTTCCGCAGCCGCGGGCCGCTGCGCGGGGCCCTCCGGCAGGTAGCACAGCCGTGGCGGCGCGGAGGGCGCGCCGGGTGCGCGGTGGGCTCGCAACTGGGCGAGCAACAGGTCGGTCTGCCGCTCCTCCGTGATGGCGAGGTTGAAGACGGAGCTCGCCCCCGCCCGTATGGCGTCGTGGGTCAGGTGCCCCGAGACGTCGTCGGTGACCGCGATCAGCAGGGCCATGGCGTGCCGGGTGCGCAGGGCGCGCAGCCGGTCCGCCTGGAGTTCGCTGGACACCGGCATGAGGATGGGCAGCTGCGGCTCGCCGGGAGCGGCCAGCCGGGCGTCGTCGACGAAGTCGACACGGTCGAGACCGGCCAGCAGGAGACTGAGCGGAGTCTCCGGCGCCGACAGCAGAGCCTGCAGGCCGGCGTGTGCGAGGACGTGAAGACGATTTCGGACAATGAGCTGCGGCACAGCGTTGTTCCCCCGTAATTCGTCAATCTGCGTTTCGGGCAGAAGGCAGAGCGCCGCATCCTCGGAGCGGCGCTATGGGCGCCGGTGGTCAGCCGGCCACCCCACAGAGTCTCAGTGTCTTGGTCAGCAACGATCCGAGGCTGATCGGGTCGCCGTCGTCGCCCTTGGCGCGCAGTGGGCCGATGTCGCGGTAACCGGCGTCCCGGGCCCGGTCGTTGAGTGCGTAGGTGGTGCCGTCGGGGCTGGTGAAGAGGGCCTGGTTGTCCTTTTCGCACCGTGCGGTGCCGTGGTCGACGGTGAGCGGCCAGGTGTAGCCGAGGTTGCGCTCGCTGATGCGCTGGGTGGTGGAGGTCGGGCTGGGCAGCGGCTCGGGACGGGTGGTGCTCGGATGGGAGGTGCCGCTGCCGCCGCAGGCGGTGAGCAGGAACGGTACGGCAACACAGAGCGTGACGGTCAGCCCGGCTCTGGACCGGACGGCCGGGCCGGAGCGAGCGGTGCGGGGGAATGCGGAGTCGTGTTTCATGTACTGGCTACCTCGCTGGAACTCGCGGATGAACTCTCGGATGAGGCAGAGGGGTTGACGGAGCGGCCGGTGGCCTTGAGGAGGGCCGCGTAGCCGTCCTCCAGGGTGGGGGGCACGGGCCGGGCCCCGGTCGGGGCGGCGTCGGCGACGACCCGGTACTCGGGTCCCGCCGAGGTGGTGACCGCGCTGACCACCTCGGCGTCCGGCGGCGGTGCCGGGGCGTCGGCCGGCAGTACGTACGTGCAGCCGGCCGCGTGGCTGACGAGCGCGGCGGTGGTGTCGTGGAAGACGAGTCGCCCCGCGGTGAGCACGGCGACCTCCGGGCAGGTCTGGGCCACGTCGTCGAGGATGTGGGTGGACAGCAGCACGGTGCGCCCGCCGCCGAGCCCGGCCAGCAGCGCGCGGAACCGCATGCGCTCGTGAGGGTCCAGTCCGGCGGTCGGTTCGTCCACGATCAGCAGGGACGGGTCGCCGAGCAACGCCTGGGCGATGCCGACCCGCCGCCGCATGCCGCCGGAGAAGCCGGCCAGTCGTTCGCGCCCGACCTCCTCGAGGCCGACCTCGGCCAGCCGCGTCTCCACCTGCCGCCGGCGCTCCCGCTTGTCGTGCATTCCTTTCAGCACGGCGATGTAGTCGAGGAACTCCCGGGCCGTCAGGTCGGGGTACAGGGAGAGCTCCTGCGGCAGATAGCCCAGGGCCCGCTTGACCGCGGTCAGGCCCGCTGTGGTGGCCAGGTCCTGGCCCCCGATGACCACCCGGCCCGAGGTGGGCCGCAGCACCCCGGTCAGGATGCGCAACAACGTGGTCTTTCCGGCGCCGTTGGCGCCCAGCAGACCGACCGTGCCGCCCTCGATGTGCAGGTCGACCTGGTCCAGGGCACGCCGGCCACCCGAGTGGACCTTGGTCAGTCGTTCCGTCGTGATGTTCATCGGGTCAGGCTCCGTGTCGTCGAAGACGTGCGGTGAGGAGACAGAGGGCGTGGCACGCCGCGGCGGTCAGCACGACCAGGCCGAGGTTCAGCAGGGCGGACGTCGTGGTGACGTCCGGGCGCAGGGGGCCTGCCGCGTCGCGTGCCGCCCAGATGTCCGGGGCACCGGCCCAGGCGACCAGGGGGTAGCCACCGAGCGGTGACAGCACCGTTCCGGTGGGCGTGGGTACGGGGGAGAAGCGGGGCGGGAAGTTGGTCGCCCACAGCCACAGCACCACCGTGACGGCACGGGCGGCTGCCACCGGCATCAGCACACCGAGCAGCCCGGCCACGGCCGCGGCCAGGATCGCCGCCGGCAGGACGGCCGTGCCCAGTGCCGCCACGGCCGCGGCCAGCGGTCTGCCGGTGCCCGCGGTGAGCGACAGGAACGCCCCGTGGACCAGCAGCAGTGCGGCGACCGGCGCCAGCGCGGTGAGCAGCGGACCGATCAGGGTGCCCATGATGCGGGGCAGGCGGCCGCCGGGCGTGGCGGCCAGCAGCTCGGGCATGCCCCGGGCCTCCAGGTTGCGGCGCAGCCGGTCGGTCAGCGCCAGGGCCAGGCCGAGCGTGCAGAACGTGTTGACGAGCACCGCGGTGACACCGACCCGGGCCACGGGATCCGAAGCGCCGGTGACCACCGGGGAGGTGAGCGCGAGCAGCAGGGTGAGCGCGACCAGTGGCAGCACGGCGGCCCAGACGGCACGGCGCCTGGCCGCCATCAGCACCTCGTAGCGGATGCTCCACAGCAGCGCGGTCATACGGACTCCAGGATTCGGTACCGGCGTGCGGGCCCGGCTCTGTCGTGTTCCGTGTGCGGACACTCAACCCTCCTGGTGGTCCCTCGTCAGAACGCCCGACCGTTCCGCGTCTCCGAGAGCCTGCAGGGTGAGGGCGGTCAGGGCGAGGCCGGTCATGGAGGCGGGAAGCCCCTGCGGTGCGCCGTGCGGGGCGATCCGGTCGATCAGCAGCAGTTTGGCCAGGCACACCGCGGTCACCAGGCCGGCGCCGGCGCCGGCCGAGCCGGCCCGCACCGTGGCCCAGACCGCGCAGCCCGTCAGCAGCGCCGTCAGTCCGGCGAGTTCGGCGAGCAGGGCGGCGGTGGCGAAGGGCCGGTCGGCTGTGGTGAGCGCGGCGGCCAGAACGACCGCGGCGACGGCCGTCGCCCCGGCGGGCCAGCACAGACGGCGGGCCACCGTGCGCGGATAGCTGGTGGGCAGCGTCAGGTGCAGCTCGGCCATCGGTTCACGGGCGACCACGGACGCACAGGCCAGGGCCGTTGCGGCGGGCACCGCGGTGGTGATCAGCGCTCGGGCGAGCAGTCCCCCGCCCTCCGGGCCGGTGGCCGTCGCCGCCCAGGCCGCGACAGCGGCGAGGAGCGGCAGGGTCAGGGCACCACGCCCGCAGCGCCGGGCCTCGTGGAGCCAGGGACGCCAGGCGCCGGTGGGCATCACGTACTCCTCCCTGCAGCTCGGGGGCCGCCGCCTCTTCGCAGGGCCGGGGGAGTACCCGGCGAGAAGACGGCGGCCGATCTGTACGTAGCATCCGGACGGCGGGCGGTTCACGGGAGTTCCGGTCCGGTTCTCCCGTCGCGGTCGTCTCAGGACGTGTGTCCGGACGGGTAGCGGCGCATGGCCGCGGTGGCCCAGGCGAGCAGGAGGACCGACGCGGCCACGGTCCACGGTGTGGTGGACAGCACGTGTCCCAGCACGGTCTCCAACGGTGAGGACACCAGCCCCTGAGGCCCTGTCACGACGCCTGCCAGCCACAGGCTGCCACCTGCCACAGCTCCGACCGCCGGCGCGACCCGCACCGCCAGGGACAGGGCGAGCGACGAGGCCAGCAGCGCCTCGCCCAGCCAGTCGGCCACGACGGGCCACCACCCCGGCCCACCGACCAGCGCCGAGCACAGCACGGCCAGGGCCAGGTCGGCCCCGAGTACGACGGCCATCCGGGCGAGGAACACGGTGCCGGGAGGCAAGGGGAGCGTGAACTGCAGTTCGTGACGTGGATCCCGGCGCGGTGACGCCACGGCGAGCGCCGCCAGCAGCACCAGCAGCACGCACACGGCGCCGAACAGCCGGAGCCCGAGGCGTCCGTCGTTCAGCATGGGCGCCAGCACGGCGGCCGCGACCAGTCCGGCCGCGGTCAGCGGGGCCCACGCCCGGGGCAGCATCGCGGCCTCGGTCCGGGCGAGTTGCCAGGCCAGACGCCACGGGGCGGGGAACCGCGGCACCTCGGGCGCGGTGGCCGTGCCGGGGGGTGCGGCGGCCGGGACCGGCTGTGCGGCGTCCACCGGCGCCTGCCCGGCCACCCCGGCTGCCTCCGCGTGGTCGGCCGTCGCGGCAGCCAGTACCGGCCCGAGCAGCGTGTCGAAGGCCGGAACGGCCAGTGTGCGGGGGTCCTCCGCCTCGATCGCCGCCCGTCCGACGGCGCGCCAGTCCGCGAGCCGGGCACGGCAGCCGTCGCACTCGTCCACATGCCGCGTCCAGAGGGCTTGCCGCGGATCCTGTTCGCCGGGCGTGCCCCGCACCAGCCGGACCAGTTCCTCGTCCGCGAGGTGTTCACTCATCGTCGTCCTGTTCCTTCCAGCCGCGAGGCGGCGAGCATGCTGCCCAACCGCCTGCGCGCATGGGACATCCGGCTCTTGACGGTGCCCACCGGGATGCCGAGGACGGCCGCCACCTCCGGGTAGGCGAGTTCTTCCACGAGGACCAGCCCCAGCACTTCACGCAGGTGTTCGGGCAGCGCGCGTACGGCCTCCCGTAACGCGGTGCGCTCGGCGGCCACCATGACCTGTTCCTCCACCCCGGGACCCGGGTGCGGCACGTGCTCCGCTTCGGCGAGGTCGGTGAGCTGAGGGCGCGACCGGCGCAACTGGTTGTGCGCCTGGCGCCGCGCCACCCCCAGCAGCCAGCTGCGGACCGAGGCCTCCCCGCGGAAGCCGGCCGCGGACCGCCACACCGCGAGCCAGGCCTCCTGGAGGATCTCCTCCGCCACCGCCGGTTCGGAGGTGAGTCTGCGGATCAGGCGCAGCATGGCGGCCGCGTGCCGCTCGTACAGGGTCCGCAGGGCGGTCTGGTCACCACGGGCGGCGGCGGTCAGCAGGGCTTCGTCCGAACACACACGAAGTACGTAGCGCGTGGTGCTGTCATGGTTCACCTCGACAGCGAAAGTTTCGGCCACTCCCCGGTCGCTTCCCCCGGCCGCCCTGGGGGCTCTCCCGCGGCCGCCGTCGCGGGGGCGGCGCCCCGGCGTAACCACCGCTGCCACGGTACTGCCATTACTGCCAGCCCGGCCGCGAACCGTTGAGAGCCCGCCGCGGAACGTGGTTGCGTGCTCCCCGGATCGATCCGACGAACACATTTCCGGTTCTTCCGACGAAGGAGCCTGACATGGGCACGCACGGAATCGCACAGCACGACGAGGCCGACCTGTTCGACCTCGACCTGGAGATCGGCGTGGAGAAGTCGGTCGCCGGTCCGGCCATCACGTCCATCTCCTACTGCACGCCGGGCTGCACCAGCGACGGCGGCGGCTCCGGCTGCAGCCACTGCTGCTGAGGCTCCGCGCCCCGGAGGCCGGCCGGGACCCCTGGCCGGCCTCCGGGGCCTCGCTTCTCCATCCGAAACGGGCCCACGCGTGAGCCGGCCCGAACACCGAATGCCGGCCCGTCCACACAAGGGGGAAGATCTTGGGGGACACGTTGTTCCGCGCGGCGGACCTCTTCCTGCTCCGCGCACCCGCGGCCCAGGGCGCTGCACCGGGCCTGCCCCTCCCTGGGGACGGCACGCCGCCGGAGGATCCCGACGCCTGCGTGGCGCTGCTGGCCGCCGCCGCCGACCCCGTCCTGGACGAGGCACTCCTCCTCGCTTCACCGGCCCTCAGCGCCCTCGTGCGCCGTGTGGCCGGGCAGGGCGGCGCGGGTCTCACCGCGAGCCGGCTGCGCCGGGCCGCCCTGGCCGTGCTGCGCTACGACATCCGGATGCGGACCCGGCCCACCCCGTTCGGCCTCTTCGCGGGCGTGACGACGGGGGAGTTCGACTCGACGGCCAAGTCCGCGCGCGGCACCGGCCACCGCACCCGTACCCACGTCGACATGCAGTGGCTGACCAAGGTGACGCACCGTCTGGAGCAGGACCCGACGGTGCGGGGCGCGCTGGGCGTGCAGGCCCATCAGGCGCTGACGGTCCGTGGCGACCGGCTGGTCCTGACCGCCCCCTCGGCGCCGGGGACGGCGCCGGGAGCCGACGGAGAGGGTCACGCCACCGTGTCCGTACGCAACACCCCGGTGGTGGCGCAGGCCGTGCGGGAGTCCCGTGCGCCCGTGCCGTACCCGCGGCTCGTCGAACGGCTCCTCGCCGCCTTCCCGGGCGCCCCCGAGCAGCGCGTGCGGTCCCTGCTGGACGAGCTGCTCCGGCAGGAGATCCTGATCAGCTCGCTGCGGCCGCCGCTCGACGGCACAGACCCCCTGCGGCACGTGCTGAGCGTCCTGGACGCCGTACCGCAGGCGTCCCCGGCCGCCGAGCGGGTCCGCACCGTGCTGCACCGTCTCGACCGCGAACGCGCGGCGTACGACGCCCTGCCCCTGGGCGCGGGCCGCGAGCCGCTGCGGCGGATGCTCGACACCGCGCGGGACCTGGAGCAGGACGACACACCCCTGCACATCGACACCCGGCTCGACGCCGTCCTGCATCTGCCGTACGCCGTACGCGAGGAGATCGAGCGGGCGGCGGACGTGATGTACCGGCTGTCGAGGCCCAAACGCGGGCTGTTCGCGCTGCGCGACTACCACCGGCGCTTCCTCGACGTGTACGGGGCCGACCGCCTCGTGCCCGTCCTGGACCTCCTCGACCCGGCCACCGGGCTGGGCGCGCCGGCCGGTTACGGCTGGCCCAACAGCGAGGCCGCCCCGCAACCGCCGGACGACGTGCGCACCGCCCGACGCGACCGGGCCATGGCGCGGCTGGCCGCGACGGCGCTGCGCGAGCGGCGGCGCGAGATCCTGATCACCGATGCGGATCTGGCCGAGCTGGCCCACGACGAGCCCGAGCCGCAATCGGCCCAGAACTCCTGCGAGATCACGGTGCAGGTGGTGGCCGCCTCCACGGACGCGCTGACGGACGGCGAGTTCCTCGTGTTCCTGTCGCCCTCGCCGGGATCCCACCGCTCCGGTTCCACCTTCGCCCGCTTCGCCGACCAGGAACCGGGCTGGGGCCGCCCGTTCGCCGCTCTGCACCGGCAGTCACCGGTGCACGTCGAGGGTGCCGTCACGGCCGACCTGGCGTTCCGGACCAGGTCGGGCCGGGCGGCCAACCTCGCCCACACCGTCCCCGCGACCGGTCGGCGGATCTCCGTCGGTGTACCCGATGCGCCCGGAGTGGAGGAACTGCGCCTCGCCGACATCGGCGTCGGCGCCACCCTGGACCGGCTGACCGCCGTCCACCTGCCCACGGGCCGGGAGATCGTCCCCGTCCTCGGCAACATGGTCAGCGCCCCGGCGCAGGCACCCAACGCGGCCCGGCTGCTGTGGGAGATCGGCCTGGAGGGGCAGCGGCTGTGGGAGCCGTGGAACTGGGGGCCGCTCGCCCAGGCCCCGTGCGTGCCCAGGATCCGCTACGGCCGTTTCGTCCTGGCCGGCGCCGTGTGGCGGCTCGATGAGCTGCGGGCCCCCGCCGAGGCCGCCCGCACCAGCGGACGCGCCGGATGGGACCGGGCGGTCGCCGGCTGGCGCGAGCGGTGGGACGTACCGCGTCAGGTCCTCGCCGTCACCGCCGACCAGCGGCTCCTCCTCGACCTCGACCACGCCTGGCACCGGGAACTGCTGCGCGACCAGCTGCTGCGCAACCCCGACCTCATCGCCCAAGAGGTGCCGGGCGAGCACGACGGCCTGCTGGACAGCCCGCTCGCCGGGCACACGGCGGAAGTCGTCGTGCCGCTCGTCCGCCGCTCGGCCGGTCCCGCGTACCGCCCGTACGCGGGGCACCTGGCGGCGAGCCGTACCGTCCACGGGCTCGGCGGTGACTGGCTCCACCTCAAGATCCACGGTTCCGCACGCACCCAGGACGAACTGCTGCGCACCCATCTGCCCGACCTGGTCGGCCGGGCCCGCGAGCTGGGTGCCGACCGGTGGTTCTTCATCCGCTACACCGACGACGCCGGCCACCACCTGAGAGTGCGACTGCACGCCGATCGCCGCACGCTGTGGGGCCCGGTGGCCGCGGCCGTCGGCGAGGTCCTGGACGACTGGCAGCGGCGGGGCCTGGTGCGTTCCCACCTGGTGGCGCAGTACGACCCGGAGACCGAGCGGTACGGCGGCGCGGACGCGATCGAGGCCGCGGAGCAGGTCTTCCGGTACGACAGCGAGGCCGCCGTGGAGCTGCTGCGTGTCGCCCATGAGACCGGCCGCGGCGCAGCGTCCGGAGCCGGCCTCGACCGCGGTCCGCTGTCCGGCTGCCGGGTCGACGATCTCGCGGTGATCTCCTGCGCGGCCCTCGCCCACGCCTTCGGGCCGCCCGAGCCCGGGCACCCGCTGCTCAGCGAGGACTGCGGGGACGACGGCGCGGCCGCCTGGCTGTCCATGACCGGGTCGCGACGCGATCTGCCCGCCGCCTTCCGCGAACGCGCCGCCCACTGGCGCCGCCTGGTCGATCCGTACGGAGGCTGGCCGGAGCTGTCCGCCGACCCGCTGGGCGACCGTGTGCTCACCGCCCTGCGCGACCGGGACGCGGCCGTGCGCAGGCTCGGCCGGCTCGTCAGAGCGGCCGGCGAGACACCGGAAGGGCGGGTCGTGGGCAGCCTGATGCACATGGTGTGCAACCGGCTGCTGGGCGGATCCACCGCCCGGGAGATGACCGTGCTCGGCATCGCCAGGGGCGCCGTACAGGACCATCTCAACCGCCGGAGGCACCTGTCATGACTCCCACCGCCGGTACGCCGGACATCGCGTCAGCAACCCGGGCGGAACAGGCGGGCCGTGCCGTCACGCTGGTCGCCGAGCGGCTCGCCGACCCCGAGTCGGTCGCCGCCGTGGCGTCCCGGGACGACAACCGGGACCCCGTGTACGACGCGGTCATGTGGGGTCCCCTCACCCTCGCCAACGGCCTCCCCGGCACCGCCCTGCTGTACGGCGAACTGTCCCGTGAGGACCCCGCGTGGCGCACCGTGGCCCACCGGCACCTGTCCGCTGCCGGCCGGATGACGGGCGCCGCGCCCAGCCGGGGCCTCTTCTCCGGGCCGGCCGCCCTGCTGGCCGCCGCCCAGACCTGTGCCGGTGCCGACGGGCACTACGCCTCGCTGCGGCAGCGCCTGGCCGCGTGGGTCGCGAACGACCAGCTCGAACGGCTCGCGGCCTTCCGGGCGCGCGCCGCGCGGGGTGAACAAGGTGTCGACTGGGCTGCGTACGACCTGATCAACGGCCTGTCGGGAACGACACGGCTGCTGCTCGACGCGGTGGACGACCCGGCGGAACGCTCTTCGGAGGTGGCCCGGGCGCTGGACGAATCCCTGCGCCACCTGGTGGCGGTGACCGAGCCGGTCGAGGTGGCGGGCCCGGAGGGCATCCGCACCGTCCCCGGCTGGTGGGTGCCGGCCGCCCTGCAGGTGAGCGACCGGGACCGGCGGGACTACCCCCGGGGCGATTTCAACCTGGGCCTGGCGCACGGCATCGCCGGCCCGCTCACGGTGCTGGCGGCCGCCGCCGAACGCGGCCGGCAGGTGCCGGGCCTGACGGAGGCGGTCCACCGGGTCGCCGACTGGCTGCTGGGGTGGACGCTGCACGACGGCACCGGCCCTTACTGGCCGGCCCGGGCGGGCTGGGACGACGAGACCGCCGCCGAGCGGCCGCGGGCGCTGTTCACCCGGACCGCCTGGTGCTACGGCACGCCGGGAGTCGCCGCGGCCCTGCACCGCGCGGGCCGGATCCTCGGGAACCCGGAGTGGCGCGCCGCCGCGGTACGCGCCCTGCACGCGGCGCTGCGGCGCGACGAGACCCGCTGGGCGGTCGACGGCCCGACCGTCTGCCACGGCTACGCCGGCCTTCTGGCCGTGCTCTCCCGTGTCCGCGACGGCGAGCCCGACCCCGTGCTGGAGGCGGGCCGGGCCCGGTTGACCGGCATGATCCTGGACTGCCTCGACGAGGACGCCCCGTTCGGCTTCCGCCACCTGATGCGTTTCCCCGCCGCCGCACGTTCGCCCGTGCCGCATCGCGCGCTGGACGTCGCCGGCATGCTCGAGGGCGCCGCGGGCGTCGCCCTGGCCCTGTTGCCGGACAGCGCCGGGCCACTGCCCTGGGACCGCTGCCTGGGGCTGGCATGAACGGCACACGGCCCGGCACGGCGGGCGCACGGGACGGTCTGCGGGCCGCCGCGGAGGAGGAACGGGCAGGCATCGGGGAGGAACGGCACGTGCGTGTACGGGCGGACGACCTGGTGTGCCCGGCGACCGGCGCGGACACCCCCCGGCCGGGACCGTCCGGGGTGCCCGCCTACGAGGTGCGGGGACTGGTGGTCCGCTACGGGAAGGTCACCGCGGTCCACGGTGTCGACATCGCCTCCCCACCCGGCCGGATCACGGCGCTGCTCGGGCCGAACGGCGCCGGCAAGTCGAGCCTGATGCGGGTGCTGTCGACCGCGGCCCGCCCGGACGAGGGCAGCGTGCGGATCTTCGGGCACGACGTCCGCCGCTCCCCGACGTCCGCCCGCCGCGCCCTGGGCCTGGTCTTCCAGGAACGCACCCTCGACAAGGAACTGTCCGTGGAGCGGAACCTGTGGTTCCACGCCCGGTTGTTCGGGATGCGCCGCTCCGACGCCCGCGAACGCATCTCCCTGATGCTGGACCTGTTCGGGCTCACCGACCGTCGGCGGCAGCCCGTCGAGGAGCTGTCGGGCGGCCTCGCCCGGCGCGTGGAGATCGCCCGCGCCCTGCTGCACCGGCCCGGACTGCTGTTGCTCGACGAGCCGACCAACGGCCTGGACCCGAGTGCCCGCAGCGACGTGTGGACCGACCTGACCCGGCTGCGCGACGAGCTGGGCGTCGCGGTGCTGTACTCCACCCACTACATGGACGAGGCCGAGTACGCCGACGAGATCGTGATCCTGCGCGAGGGCCGGGTGGTCCGGCAGGGCAGCGCGGCCTTGCTCAAGAGCAGCCTGGACTCCTCGCGCATCGTGGTGACGAGCGCCGACGACGCACGCGCCGCCGCCCAGCTGCGCGCAGCCGGCTTCGACCCGCTCACCGGGCCGGACGGTCTCGCCGTGCACTGCTCCGATCCCGAGACGCGGATCGCCGACGTGGCACGAGCCCTGGAGGTGCCCGGGCTGACGCTCGCGGTGCGGCACCCGTCCATGAACGACGTCTACCTGGCCGCGGCCGAGGACAGGCAGGTGAGCACACCATGACCGCCGGCATCACCGCCGGGTACGCCGAATACGCCCCAGGCACGGGGGACGGCGCCCGGGAAACGTTCGCGGACCGCCTGTCCACCGGCCTGCGTGCCATCTCGGTCATCGCCCACCGGGACCTGCTGCGCCAGGCCAAGCGGCCCGGCATGTTGATCAGCCAGGCCGTGCAGATCGTGTTCTTCGTCCTCGTGTACGCCGTCGGCTTCGACGGCATGATCGGCTCGGTCGGCTCCGGGACCCCGTTCAGCGCCTATGTGTTCCCCGGCATCGTCGCCATCCAGGTCGTCTCGGTCGGTGTGGCCTCCGGGCAGACCTACGCCTGGGACCGGGAGTACGGCGTGCTGCGCGAACTGCTGGTCGCCCCGGTGCCCCGGATCTGTCTGCCGCTGGGCAAGGTCGCGGCGGGCGCCGGAATGGTCACCGTGCAGAGCGTGGTGATGCTCGCCTTCGCCCCCCTCGCCGGGGTACCGCTCACCCCGGCCCGCTTCGCCGCGGCGGCCGGCTGCCTGGCGCTCACCGCCGCGCTCTTCAGCGTCATCGGGCTGTGCCTGGCCACCCTCATCCAGCGGGTGCAGACACTGCAGTCGACCGTGCAGCTCGCGATGTTCCCGATGCTGTTCCTGTCGGGCTCGGTGTTCAGCCCGGAGCAGGTCCCGGGCTGGCTGTCCGCCGCCATGCACCTGAACCCGATGACGTACGCGGTGGACCTGGTCCGGCAGAGTCTCCTCGGCGGAGCGGGGATCCACCTCTGGCAGACCGACCTCGCCGCGCTGTGCGGTGTCCTGGCCCTGGCCCTGGCCCTGCTGCGGCTGCGGAGCGGCCGGTGAGCGCGCCGCCCGCCCGCGCCGACGGCCCCGGCACGGCCGGTCCCGGCGACTCGGCAGTACCGCTGCTGACGGGCGTGGTCCGCTGGCTGGAGGACCACCTCGCGTGGTTCGATCCGGACCAGTGGGAACGGCTGCTGCCGCGCCGGCCGTTCCGCCCCGGAGCGCTCCTGGAACTGCTCGGCTTCCTGCGTCTGCTGGACCGGGCCGGCCATCCGCGGGTGCCCGTTCCCGGGGCGCTGCGTGAGGGTGCGCTCTCGCTGGCCGAACGCGTGGTCGACGACCCCGGCTTCGCGACGTCGCTGCGCCGGGCCGACCCGTACTTCCCCTACCACCTCAACCTGGTCGCACTGCTCGGGATACTGGGCCGCCCCCGGCCCGCGCTGCGCGAGGACTGCCTGGCCCTGCTCGCCGTCGGCGCCGGCGGACACACCCGCCCCTACAAACCCGTCCTCAACCGCCTCGAACTGCGCTGGTTCCTCGACCGGGCCGGACTGCCGGCCCCGCCCGGCCTCCCCGGCACCGCCGTGCTCTACGCACAGAGCCTGCCCGGCCTGGGGCCCGATCCGCTCTCCCTGGACGACAGCGAGACCTATGCCTTCACCCACGCGCTGTTCTACGCCACCGACTTCGGGGCACACGCCCTGCCTCCCGGCGGGTCGGACGCCGGCTCGCTGCTCGAGGCGGTGCGCCTGCTGCTCGGCGTCAACCTGACGCGCTCTCACCTCGACCTCGTCGCGGAGCTGCTGCTGTGCGCGGATCTGCTGCGTCCGGCCCTGCCGCGGCACCGGGACGCGACGGGCGATGACCCCGTGGCGCGAGGCTGGGCCGCGCTGGCCGGTGCTCAGCGGCCCGACGGAGCCGTGCCCGGACCGGTGCACCGGCCGGAGAAGATGTCCGAACTGGCGGGGGAGAAGGCGGAAGCGTACCTGTTCGGCACCTGCTACCACACCACGCTGGCCGCGGGCCTGGCCGCGGCGGTACGACTGGGCCGTCGTCCCGGGGAAGGCCGCGTGGCCCCGTGGCCGGAACCCGACCGCGGAACACCGCAGGAGAGCGCACTCGACCCTGCCACGCCCCCGGACGCGGCCCCCGGCTCGGACGAGATCCGCCGCTGGGCCGCGACGGTCCGCGCCACGGCGGCCGGGGCCTCCGAACAGGAGCGGGCGGCCTGGTCCGCGCGGCTGGATCCGCTGCTGGTGCTGTGCGCCCAGCGCTACGACCGGCCCGCGCTGGACGCGGTCCTCGGCGCCGTACGGGCCCTCGGGCAGGGCGGCACGCCCCTGGCACAGTCGGTGAGCGCCCTGCTCTCGGCGGGCTGGTGTGCCCCCGCCCCGGGCGCCACCGGCCCCGCCCGTCGGGCCTGACCGGCCGTAGAAACCCGGCCACGGGCCCGGCATGGCCGATCACTGCCGGTTTGGTGCAGCGGGCGCTGAGCGGGCATGCGGATACCGGACTCGAACACGAGGAAGCGGAACGCTGCCGCGGTGGAGCCGTGTTGCGGAGCAGGGTCAGGCCGCGCATAGTTGCGGCTGCGGCAAGGCGGCGAAACCGGGGGTGGGACGGGCGATGGCCGGGCACGGGGCGGAAGAGCATCCACATGGTGCTGACCGACTGTGCGAAACCGGGGATCGTGTGTACTCCCGGGCCGTACGGCGGGGCCGCGTGCCGCGCCGGGACGCGGAACCGGTGCCCTGCCTGCTGGAACTCGCCCTGCTGCACCCGGACCCCGACGACATGGACTGGCTGGTGCCGACCTCCCCGCAGGAGGTCATGACGCGGCTGCTGCGCGGGATGTACGACGAGGTCAGCGCGAGCCAGCGGCGGGTGGGTTCGGCCGTGGCGGCGTTCGAGTGGTACGCCGGGCTGGGGCGTCAGGTGCAGCCGGCCCCGTCGGTGAGCGAGGGCTCGGCGATCCGGGTGCTGGACGGGCTGACCCGGATCCAGGCCGCGATGGACGAGGCGACCCAGGCGTGCACGACCGAGGTGCTCACGGTCCAGCCCGGCGGCATCCGGCGCGAGGCGGAACTCTCCGAGGGCCTGCACCGGGCGCTGGCGCTGCGCGGCCGTGGCGTGCGGATGCGGGACCTCTACACGCATGTCGCCCGGCACGGGCAGGGGTTGCTGACCTATCTGGAGCTGATGGGCGACGCGGTGGAGGCGCGCACCCTGGACGAGGTGATCGACCGGCTGATCCTCTTCGACCGCACGGTGGCCTTCATCCCCGCCAACACCGACCGCACGATGGCCCTGGAGCTACGGCACCCGGCGATCGTCGAGTACCTGGTCACGGTGTTCGAGCGGCTCTGGCGCCTGGCCATCCCGCTGACCGCCCCGCTCCCCGACACCGGCATCGAGGGAATCTCCCACCGCGAGCAGTCCATCGCCGCGCTGCTGGCGGAGGGACACCAGGACGCGGTGATCGCGGAACGGCTGGGGATAAGCGTGCGGACGTGCCGGGCGCACATCGCCCGGCTGTCGGAGACGCTGGGCGCGGCGAGCCGTACGCAGCTGGGTGTGCGGATCGCCCAGGTGGGACTGGACGGCCCCCCGCGGCCGGCAGCCTCCCCGACCCTCAGCGTTCCTGGTCAAGAATCCCGGACTGCCCGATGAGGTAGCCCAGTTGTGCCCTGCTCCGGCTGCCCAGCGTCGCCGCGAGCTTGGCGATGTGGACGCGGGCCGTGCGGATGTTCATGCCGAGACGGTCGGCGATGACGGCGTCGGTGTGGCCTTCGGTGAGGAGGGCCGCTATGGCGCGTTGGCGGGGGGTGATGCCGTTGCAGGA
>NZ_NGFN01000021.1 GCF_002148965.1 Streptomyces swartbergensis
GAGCAGTGCCCCGTACAGCAGGGGCAGGGCGCGGGGCCCGGGGGGCGTGGGCCGGTGCAGGGAGGACAGGGCGCCGTCGCGCAGCGCGGGCCCGATGAGCAGCCGGGCCGTGAGCCGGGCGAGGACACCGGCGGTGGCCGCGACCAGGACGAGGGTGAGCGTGCCGGTCTGCAGGACGGGCAGGTCCTGGGCGAGAGCGGCCTGGAGGGTGAGCCGGCCCAGGCCCGGGATGTCGAAGATCTGCTCGACGGCGACCGACCCGCCGGTCAGACCGACCACGAACAGGCCCAGGTTGGGCAGCAGCCCGGGCACACAGCGGCGCACCGCCTGCCGGGCCACGGACTTCGGCGGGACACCGCGGGCCGCGGCGGCCAGGGCCCACGGTTCGGCGAACGCGCCGGGCAGCAGGTCGTCCAGCATCCGCCCGAGGACCGCGCCGGCGGGCAGGCCGAGGGCCAGCGAGGGCAGCACGATCCACTGCGGCCCGTACCAGCCCAGGGCGGGCAGCCAGCCCAGCTGCACGCCGATCACCGAGGCGAGCACCGAGGCGACGAGGAACTCGGGGAGCGCGGCCAGCACCGCGGTCGCCGTGCCGCCGGCACCGCGCGTGCCGAGCCGGCCCCGCGAGCCGAGTCGGAGCGTACGGGCGCACACGGCCGTGGCCGTGACCGCGGCGACGACGAGGGCGCCGGACATCAGCAGCAACGACACACCGAGTGCCTGTACGACGGAGGGCAGTACCTGGGCGCCGGACACCCATGACGTGCCCGCGTCCCCGTGCGGCAGCCCGCCCAGCCAGCGGCCGAGCAGGACCAGCGGGCCGTCGTCGAGCCCGAGTTGGTCACGGATGGCGCGCAGCGTCTCGGGGGTCGGGTCGCGGTCCGCCGAGCGGGCCTTGAGTACGGTCAGCGCCGGGTCGGTGCGCGACAACCACGGCAGCAGGCCGATGCCGACCACCAGGCCGGCCGTGAGCACGAACCGCCACAGCAGCGTCGGGCCGCCGCCGCGCGCGACATCGCGCAGGGCGGTCAGGCCCTTGGTCAGGGGTGACATCGAGGTGTTCAGCGTCGTCCCCGTGTCGCTCAGACGAAGGGGATCTCGACGTGCACCACGCCGCTGCCCCCGCCGGGCACGTCCTCCCGCTCGTCGCACACCACCTTGCCCAGGGTCCGCCACAGGCCCATCGCGCCGGGGGAGTGCGGATACGTGTGCAGATACACGGACCGGTACCCACCGTCGGCCCGCGCGAAGTCCAGCAGACCCTCCACCAGGCGCCGGGCCAGCCCCCGCCGCCGGTGCTCGGGGCGCACGTACACCCGCCGCAGCTGTGCGGTCTCGCCCGAGGGGAACCGCTCGGCCAGCCAGCGCGGGTTCGGCGGATGCGCCGGGCCGCGCGCGTCCAGCGCCGCCGTGGCCGCCACCGTCCCGTCCCGCTCGTCCACGGCGACCAGGAGCGTGTGCCGCGGCGGTGCGACGTAGAAGGACGCGGGGTCGATGATGTCGGCGTGCCAGCGCGGCACGTATCCCGTCTCGAAGTCGCGGTACACCGTGTCGAGCATCACCGCCCGAGCCCCGTCGAGGTTCTCCGCCGTGGCCGCCCTGATGATGTAGTCGCGCATTTGCGCATCATATGCAATAAGGTTTCCCGGCTCGGCAGGGGGCTGCCCGGCTCAGTCGGGGGCCGCCGGTGTGATGTGGCTCAACACGCACAGCCAGCGGCCGTCCCGCTTCACGAACACGTCGGTCGTCCACTCGTCGGCGTCGTACCGCTCGCCCCGGAAGTGGGCCGTGTTCGTCACGCGCCCGGTGACCAGGGCCGTGTCGCCGTAGACGCGGACCCTGGGGCGGGTCCTGAGGTCCATCGCCGAGTGGGTGAGGTCCCCGGACCCGACGAGGGAGAGGAACTTCTCCTTGGGGTCGATCCCCGACTCGGAGACGATCACCCACTCGTCCGCCATGAAGCGCGCGATCCGGGCGGGGTCGTCGGCGACGATCGCGGCGGCCCAGTCCTTCGCCAGAGCGACGAACTCCCGGACGTCCGCCGAGTCGTCGCCGGGCCCCTGAGCTGCCGGATCGGGACTGTCGTTCATATGGCGACCGTAGCGCGTCAACGTTGTGCGGCGCGGTGTTCAGCAGTCCGGGCCGTGCTCAGCTCTCGGCCGGGGTGAGCACCACGAAGTCCGCGCCCGCCGGGTCGACGCAGACCGCCAGCCGGCCGACGCCCTCCGCGTCCTCGGGCCCCATCTGCACGCTGCCGCCGTTCTCGGTGACCTTGGCCACCGCGGCGTCGCAGTCCTCCACGGCGAAGACCGGGTGCCAGTACGGCCGGCCGTTCGCCAGCGAGAGGTTCTCTTTGCCGAGCTCCATGAGGCCGCCGTGCATGCGCTCCTCGGGCAGCCCGGCGGGCGTGATGAGGGTGTACGTGCCCCCGTCGCCCGGCAGCGGCATGTCGCTGAACTGCCAGCCGAACAGGCCGCCGTAGAACTCCTTCGCGGCCGCCGCGTCGCTCGTGTACAGCTCGGTCCACGACAGCGAGCCCGGCTCGTCGACCAGGTCGACGCCCTTGGTCGTGCCCGGCTGCCAGACGGCGAACTGGCCGCCCAGCGGGTCGCTGTACTGCGCCATCCGGCCCCAGTCGTCGAGGTCCATCGGCGCCACCCGGACGGTGCCGCCCGCCTGCTGCACTGCCTCCGTCGTGGCGTCCGCGTCGGGGACGCTGAAGTAGAGCATCCAGGCCGAGCGCGCTCCCTCCTCCGTGAGCTTGCCGAGACCGGCGACGATCTTGCCGTTCTTCCGGAACATGCCGCCCTCGAAGTCCTCGCTCTCGCCCATGGACTCGTAGTCCCACCCGAGCACGGCACCGTAGAAGGCCGCCGCGGCCCGGACGTCCGGAGCGCCGAGGTCGAGCCAGCAGGGGGAACCGGGGGCGAAGTCCGTGGTGATCATGGCGATGCTTCCCTTCCGCAGATTCGGTGTGCCCAGCGTGACACCGGGCACTGACAATCGCCCCTCGGCCGCCGCCCGGTCGGCGGATCAACGGCCCACCGCCCCTGGCCGGTTGCCGGGCCGTGGAATCATCGGGACCATCGCCCGGCCGGGTGATCGCGGGGCTCTGTGCGGTGAGGGTGGTGGGCGGCGCGGTGGCCGGCTGGGAGTGGGACGACACGTTGTTCTCGGGGACCGCCGCCTACTACGAGCGGGGGCGGCTGCCGTACGCCCCCGGACTGGCGGACGCGCTCGCCGAGGCGCTGCGGCACGACGGGGAGGGGCGCCTCGTCGACGTGGGCTGCGGGCCCGGGACCGTCGCCCTGATTCTCGCGCATCTGTTCGGTGAGATCGTCGGCGTGGACCCCGACCGCGGCATGATCGCCGAAGCCGGACGCCGGGCCGCCGAACGGGGAGTGGGGGAGAAGACCCGGTGGGTGCGGGCCCGCGCCGAAGCCCTGCCCGCGGGGCTCGGCACGTTCGCCGTCGCCACCTTCGCGCAGTCCTTCCACTGGATGGACCGCGACCTGGTCGCGGCGACCGCCAGGGACATGCTCCAGCCGGGCGGCGCCCTGGTGCACATCTCGGACCTGCACACAGAACACCGCACCCTGGACGGCCTGCCGCACCCGCCGGTGCCCTACGCGGCGGTGGACGAGCTGGTCAAGCGGTACCTGGGGCCCGTGCGGCGAGCGGGCCGCGGAGTGCTGCCGCAGGGCACGCCGGGCGGAGAGGCCGAGGTGTTCGCCCGGGCGGGATTCTCCGGCCCCCGGCGTCTGGTCGTGCCCGGCGGGCAGGCGCTGGAGCGGACCTTCGACGATGTCGTCGCCTGGGTGTTCTCCATGTCGTTCTCGGCGCCGCATCTGTTCCAAGGGCGCCGGGACGACTTCGAAGAGGACCTGCGCCGGCTGCTGAGGGAGGTCTCTCCGGCGGGCCGCTTCTCCGAACGCGGGCCGAGCACGGAGGTCTTCGTCTGGCGCAAGGACTCCTTGGGGCACTGACCGGCAGGCGCCGGGACTTGCGTCAGTGCACCGACATGCCGCCGTCCACGAAGACCGCCTGCCCGGTGATGTAGGCGGACGCCGGGCTCGCCAGGAAGACCGCCGCTCCCGCGAAGTCCTCGGCCAGTCCGTTGCGCCCGATCAGCGTGCGTTCGGCGAGCGCGGCCACCTTCTCCGGATCCGACGACAGCCGCGCGTTGAGCGGTGTCATGACGAAGCCCGGCACCAGGACGTTGCAGGTGACGCCGCGCGGCGACCACGCCTCGGCCTGGGACCGCGCCAGTGACTCCAGGCCGCCCTTGGAGGCACCGTAGGCACCGCTCTGGACGAACGCCCGGTGCGCCTGCTGCGAGCTGATGTGCAGGATCCGCCCGTAACCGCGCTCCGCCATGCCGGGGCCGAAGCGCTGGCCCAGCAGGAACGGCGCGTCCAGGTTGACGGCCATCGTGAGGTCCCAGACGTCCTCGGTGAGCTCGTCCATCGGCGGACGCACGTTGATCCCGGCGCTGTTGACGAGGATGTCGGGTTCCCCGAACGCCTCGACGGCCCGCTCGGCGGCCCTCCGCACGCCCTCGCGCGTGCTCAGGTCCGCGCTGACCCAGGCGGCGCGGCAGCCCTCGGCCGTCAGCTCCTCGACCGTCGCGACCAGTCCGGCCTCACCGCGTGCCACGACCACCACGCTCGCCCCGGCGCGCGCGAGGGCACGGGTGATGGCGCGGCCGATGCCGGAACTGCCGCCCGTGACCACCGCGACACGGCCGTGCAGGGAGAACAACTCGGAGAGATAAGCCTGTGTGGCCTGCATCGCTGGTGTCGTCATGACGAGCACTCTAGATCGGCACGGCGAAGGCCCGGTGGCCGCCGTGCCACCTCTGGCGGATATACCCCTAGGGGGTATAAGCTTCGAGTCATGGATCACATGGATCACTCCACTCATGACCACGAAGCGCGCCCCCGCGGAACGGCGACCTGGGGGACCGCTGTGAAGGCGACGCTGCACTGTCTGACCGGGTGTGCGATCGGCGAGATCCTCGGCATGGTGATCGGCACCGCGCTGGGATGGGGCAACGTGCCCACGATGGCCTTGGCGATCGGGCTCGCGTTCCTCTTCGGCTACTCGTTCACCCTGTTCGCGGTCCTGCGGGCCGGCCTGGGCCTAGGGGCGGCGATCCGGGTCGCCCTGGCCGCGGATACGATCTCGATCACCGTGATGGAAGTCGTGGACAACGCGATCATCGCCCTCACCCCCGGCGCGATGGACGCCCATCTGACGGACGGCCTGTTCTGGTCCGCACTCCTGGGCGGCTTCGCGGTCGCGTTCGTGATCACGACCCCGGTCAACAAGTGGATGATCGGCCGGGGCAAGGGGCATGCCGTCGTCCATGCCCACCACTGACGGGAAAGCCGGGATGCCTCAGGCCCACCGGCAGTGGTCTGGATCACATGGCGCGAATTGAGTGCCCGGCCCGGGCGATGTCCGTACCCATGGGTGACGGAGCGGGGCCGGATGCGAGGATGAGGCGCCATGACGGCTGGGTGGTGTGCTCGCACGGTACGGGCCGCGGTGTTCGCGGCCGTCTGTGTCGTGCTCGCCGCCCTGGGGCACGTCATGATGTCCGGCGACCATGTGCCCCTCCGGACGCTGCTGACCGGCTGGGCCGTCACGGGCGTGGCGGGCTGGTGCCTGGCGGGCCGCGAGCGCGGACTCCGGCCGGTCGTCGCCGTCGCCGTGGCCGTCCAGACGACCCTGCACTCGGCGTTCTCGCTCGCGCCGGCGGACGGCACAGCGGGTGGCGCGAACTCCCTGCGCATGGACGCCATGGACATGGGGACCGGCGCTATGGGAGCCATGGGGCACGACATGGGATCAATGGGGCCCATGCCCATGTCCGCGCACATGGGGCACGTGGGACACGCCCCCGGCGGTGACTCGTCCCTCGGCATGCTCGCCGCCCACCTGCTCGCCGCCCTGCTGTGCGGCCTGTGGCTGGGGCACGGGGAGCGGGCCGTCTTCCGTCTCCTGCGTGCCGTGGGCGGCCGGCTGGCCGCGCCGCTGCGGCTCCTGTTCGCCCTGCCCGCACCGCCGCCCCCGCCCGTGTGCGCACGGCGGTGGTCCTCGGACCGGGCGCCGCGCCTCCTCCTTCTCGTCCACGCGATCACCTCTCGAGGGCCGCCCGTGAGGGCCGCTGCCGTCTGACGGCAGCCGGTAAGTCCCGGGGCGGCCCCTGTGCGCCCCGGTGCCTGTCGTACGCCCCTGTGACCCGGCCGTGCCGGTGGGCAGCCGCGCCCGCACAGGCGCCGTACGAGTACGGCCCATCCCTCACTCACCGGACCGCGCAGCCACGCGCGCACGCCCGGCAGCCCGTACGTCTGCGTGCTCGCCCGGCCGTGGTCCCGGAATCCGCGAAGGACACCAGGTGATCACTCCTGCCCTGCCCCTTTCCGACGAGAGAAGAGAGCCCCCGGCGTCGGCCGACGCGTCGATAACCGCCTGGGCGCTGGCCGCCCGTGGTGGTGACTCGGCCGCCGTCGAGCACTTCGTGCGCGCCCTGCACCGCGATGTGATCCGCTACGTCGCCCATCTGTGTGCCGATCCGCAGGCCGTGGACGATCTGGCGCAGGACACGTTCCTGCGGGCGCTCGGCAGCCTGCACCGGTTCGAGGGCCGTTCCTCGGCGCGTGCCTGGCTGCTGGCGATCGCCCGGCGTGCGGTGGCCGACAGCCTCCGGTACACCGCCGTACGCCCTCGCCGGGCCGACCTGCCGGACTGGAAGCTGGCGGTCGAGCTGGCCCAGCCGCGCGGCCTGCCCGGCTTCGACGACGGTGTGGCGCTGCTGGAGCTGCTGGCCTCACTGCCGGACGAGCGGCGCGAGGCGTTCGTCCTCACGCAGCTGCTCGGTCTGCCGTACGCGGAGGCCGCCGAGCTGAGCGACTGCCCGGTCGGCACCGTCCGCTCCCGGGTGGCCCGTGCCCGGGCGACGCTCATGGCCCTGCTCGCCGATGCGGAGCAGCCGCCACCGGTCGCGTCACCGGCCCTGGCCGCGGCCTGACACGGCGCCCCGGCCCGCGCACGAGGCCACACTCCGCCCCGACGCCCGCACTACGTCATCCACGGCGACTTTCATCGGCCCGGCCGGCCTGGAGAAGCCGGCCGCGTACGGCTACGGCGTCAACATGAACCCCGCCAGGGCCGCCGACCTGTGCGCCCTGGAAGGACCGCTGGCCCCCGACCCTCACGACATCACCAAGGTTCAGGTGGATCTCACGGTGTCCGACGGGCGGGTGGTCGTCGAGTGCTGAGAGTGCGCCAGGCGTGGCGCCATCATGGTGTCATCGCGGTGCCGCCGCGGACCGTCTCACTGTCGCAGCGGCACCACGGCACACCGATTTAAGCCAGAAGTGCCAGGTCAGAGGCGCCATCGCTAGGTCAAGTGCCAAGCTGGCTCGCCATGGTGCCATGGATGTGCCATCATGGCGCCATGGACCTCACGCCCTACGTCGACAACCTCCGGCAAGAGCTCGCCGTCGCCGCGGACGCCGGCGGCGACGACGCTCGTGCCCTCGCCGAGCGGCTCACCGCACCCCTGGAGTCCGCCGCCCGCCTGACCCTCCTCAACGCACTGTCCGCCGCCATGGGCGAGGTCACGCGGGAGCTGGCGCCCGGCTCGGTCGATGTGCGGCTGCGCGGGCTCGACCCCGAGTTCGTGGTGACGCCGCCGCCCGCGCCCGAGCCGTTCCGGGAGGCGCGGGAGCCGGGCGCGGTGCCCGCCGCACCCGCGCCGCCGCCACCGCCCGCGGACGCCGACGACGGCGCCATGGCACGGATCAACTTCCGCCTCCCCGCCCACCTCAAGTCCCGCGCCGAGGACGCCGCGGCGGCGGAGGGCCTGTCGGTCAACGCCTGGCTGGTGCGGGCCGTGGCCACCGCCCTCGACGGCGGAATGCGCACCAGCCCGCAGGGCCGCGGCAAGGACTCGGGCAGCCGGGGCTTCACCGGCTGGGTCCGCTAGGGCCGCCGGACCACCCACTTTCACCGGTGGCATCGCCGATCCCACCGACGTCACTCATCACCCGCCTGACCGGCGGGATCACCCCCCCACGCCAAGAGGACGGCACAGTCATGCCTGCTTTCGACACCCCCGAACCGATCTCCGCCACCCTTGAGCTGGACGCCGGCACCGCCCGCATCACGGCGGGCAAGCGCACCGACACGGTCGTGGAAGTGCTGCCGCGCAACGGTTCCGACGACAACGACGTACGCGCCGTGCAGCAGACCCAGGTCACCTTCTCGGGCGGCCGCCTCACGGTCAGGACACCCAGGAAGCGTTCCCTGTTCGGCAAGCCGGGCGCCGTCGAGGTGAGCGTCGAACTGCCCGCGGGGTCCGATGTCCGGGGCACGGCGGCCCTGGGCGGTTTCTTCTGCGAGGGCCGCTTCGGGGACGTCACGCTCAAGACCTCGCTCGGCGACCTCCAGGTCGACGAGGCAGCCGGCGGGAACCTCAGGACCGACCTCGGCGACATCCGTCTGGCCCGCTCGACCGGGGACGTGGAGGTCATCGGCTCGGGCCGGATCGAGATCGGCACCGTCGCCGGCACGGCGACCGTCAAGAACGCCAACGGCTCGACCGAGATCGGCGAGGTGACCGGAGGCCTGAAGACCAACGCGGCCAACGGCGAGATCTCCGTCGGCATCGCGCACGGCAGCGTCGAGGCCAAGTCCGCCAACGGCCGGATCGACATCGGCGTCGCCCGCGCCGGGGTCGAGGCGCTGGCCTCCAACGGCCGCATCCGCGTCGGCGACGTCACCCGCGGCCGGATCGACCTGCGCACCTCCGTCGGCGACCTGGAGGTGGGGATCCACGAGGGCACCGCGGCCTGGCTCGACCTCAACACCAAGTACGGCGCGGTACGCAACGCGCTCGGCTCCGCCGCCGGTCCCGCGGACTCCGACGAGACCGTCGAGGTGTACGGCCGGACCTCGACCGGCGACATCATCGTCCGCCGCGCCTGACCGGGCGGACCCCCCAACTCCCCACTCCGGAAAGGAATAGCGGCATGACTGCCACCCGGACCCCCGCGCCGATCGCCACGCACACGACGGCACCGGCCATCACCGCCACCGGACTGCGCAAGTCCTACGGCGACAAGCTCGTGCTCGACGGCATCGACCTGAACATCCCCGAAGGCACCGTCTTCGCCCTGCTCGGGCCCAACGGCGCGGGCAAGACCACCACGGTGGAGATCCTCTCCACGCTCATCGACGCCGACGCGGGCGAAGCCTGGGTCGCGGGCCGCCATCTGACCCGGGCCGCCGACGCGGTGCGCTCCGTGATCGGCGTCACCGGCCAGTTCTCGGCCGTCGACCATCTGCTGACCGCCGAGGAGAACCTGCTCCTCATGGCGGACCTGCACCACCTCGACCGGCGAGAGGGAAAACGGCGGGCCGAGGATCTGCTGCGCCGCTTCGACCTGTCCGAGGTGGCGGGCAAAACCGCCGCCACCTTCTCCGGCGGCATGCGGCGCAAGCTGGACCTGGCGATGACCCTCGTCGGTGATCCGCGGATCATCTTCCTCGACGAGCCCACCACCGGACTCGACCCGCGCAGCCGGCGCACCATGTGGGAGATCATCCGCGGACTCGTCACCGACGACGGCGTGACCATCTTCCTGACCACCCAGTACCTCGAAGAGGCCGACCAACTCGCCGACCGCATCGCGGTGCTGGACCACGGAAGGCTGATCGCCGAGGGCACGGCCGACGAGCTGAAGCAGCGCATCCCCGGCGGCCACATCCGGGTGCGCTTCGCCGACGCCCACGGCCTGGACACCGCCGCGGGCCTCTTCGGCATCGCCACACGCGACGAGGACTCCCTCACCCTTCAGATCCCCGGCGACGGCTCCATCCCCACCCTGCGGGCCGTCCTCGACACCCTGGAGTCCACCGCCGTCCAGGCCGAGTCGCTCACCGTGCACACCCCCAACCTCGACGACGTCTTCCTGACCCTCACCGGCCGGCCCCACCCCGCCGACACCGTCGCGGCGCCCGAGGAGAACGCCTGATGGCCACCCTGTCCTACGCAGCCAAGGACTCCAGGACGATGGTGCGGCGCAACCTCAAGAAGGCTCTGCGCTACCCGTCCCTGACGCTCACCGTCGTCATCATGCCCATCATGATGCTGCTGCTGTTCAACTACGCCTTCGGCACCGCCCTGGGCAGCGGCATCGGACCGTCGGCCGCCGGCGGCGGCGAGTACATCGACTACCTCGCGCCCGGCATCATCCTGATGGCCGCCACGTCCGGCGCCCTGACCACCGCGATCAGCGTCTGCGTCGACAAGACCGAAGGCATCGTCGACCGCTTCCGCACGATGCCGATCTCCCGCGCCTCGTTCCTGACCGGCCACGTCGTCGGCAGCGTGATCCAGACGATGACCAGCATCACCCTCGTCATCGCCGTCGCGCTCCTCGTGGGCTTCCGTCCCGACGCCACGCCCGTCGAATGGCTCGCCGCGATCGGCCTGCTCGCCCTGCTCACCCTGGCGCTGACCTGGCTCTCCGCCGGTATCGGCCTGGTCGCCAAGAACGTCGAGACCGCCAGCAACATCCCCATGCCGCTGACGTTCCTGCCGTTCATCGGCAGCGCCATCGTGCCGCCCGAGTCGATGCCCGCCGGCCTGCGCTGGTTCGCGGAGTACCAGCCGTTCACCCCGATCATCGAGACCCTGCGCGGTCTGTGGCTCGGCACCGGGATCGGCTCCAGCGCGGCCATCGGACTCGCCTGGTGCGTGGCGCTCACCGTGGTCGGCTACCTGTGGGCACGCCGCACCTTCAAGGCCGGCGCCAAGCGGTAACCACCCCTCCCCTCAGGCCACTTCAACGATTCCCGCCGTCCACATCACCGCCCGACGAGCACAGGAGGACCCATGCCGTACGACCCGACGGCCGCCGACCCCGCCACCACCACCGCCGAAGAGCCGCCCATCCTGCCCGCCGACCGGCACACCGGCTGCCCCTTCGATCCGCCCGCCGAACTCACCGCGCTGAGCGACAAGCCGCTGCGCCGCCTGCGCTACGCCGACGGACACCTCGGCTGGCTGGCCACCGGGCACGCCGCGGCCCGGGCGATCCTGGCCGACCCGCGCTTCAGCTCACGCTACGAACTCATGCACCCGCCGTTACCGATCCCGGGGATGCCACAGGAACTGCCGCCTGCGATGGTCGGCGACATCATCGGCCTCGACGCCCCCGAACACACCCGCTACCGGCGCCTGCTCACCGGCAGGTTCACCGTCCGACGCATGCGTCGACTCACCGAGCGGGTCGAGCGGTTGACCACCGAGTGCCTGGACGCCATGGAGCAGGCCGGGCCCACGGCCGACCTGGTTCAGGCGTTCGCACAGCCCGTGCCCGCGCTCATGATCTGCGAGCTGCTCGGCGTGCCGTACGCCGACCGCGAGCGCTTCCAGAGCCAGGTGGCCACCCTCTTCGACCAGACGGCCGACGCGCAGGCCAAGGGCGAGGCCCACACGGCGCTGCTCCGGTACTTCGACGAACTGGTCCTCGCCAAGCGCGCCGAGCCCACCGACGACCTGCTCAGCGACCTGACCACCTCCGACCTCACCGACGAGGAGCTGGCCGGCATCGGCGGGCTGCTGCTCGCCGCCGGGCTCGACACCACCGCGAACATGCTCGGCCTCGGCACCTTCGCCCTGCTGAGCAACCCCGATCAACTGGAGGCCCTGCGCGCCGACCCGGGCCTCGCCGAGCAGACCGTGGAGGAACTGCTGCGCTACCTCAGCGTGGCCGACCCGATTCCCCGGGCGGCGCTGGAGGACGTCGAGGTGGAGGGTCAACTCGTCAGGGCGGGCGAGACGGTGACCGTTTCCGTGCAGGCCGCCAACCGCGACCCGCACCGGTTCCCCGACCCCGACCGGCTCGTCATCCACCGCAAGGCCACCGGACACCTGGCCTTCGGTCACGGCGCCCACCAGTGCCTGGGCCAGCAGCTCGCCCGCGTCGAGATGACCGTCGCGTTCCCGGCGCTCTTCGCCCGCTTCCCCACCCTGCGCCTCGCCGTGCCGCCGCAGGAGGTGCCGCTGCGCGAGCGGTCCAACATCTACGGTGTGGTCAGCCTGCCCGTCACCTGGGACGAGGAGTAGCCGCATGAGCGACCCGCGAGAGCGGATGCGTCTCAGCGCCGACCGTGACCGCTGCGCCGGCGCCGGCATGTGCGCCCTGACGGCACCCGAGGTCTTCGACCAGGACGACGAGGAAGGCCTGGTGGTGCTCCTGCACCCCGTGCCGCTCCCCGGTCAATGGGCCGCCGCCCGGATGGCCGTCGGCCTCTGCCCCGCCGGAGCCATCGCCCTCGACTCCCCGGATTCGACGGCCCCGTAGCGACCGTGGGCTCCTCGGATTCCACGGCCCCGCAGCGACCGTGGGCTCCCCGGATTCCACGGTCCCCTGGCGACCGTGGGCTCTCCGGATTCCACGGCCCCGCAGCGACCGTGGCCGATCAGCGCGTCACGCCGCCCGCACCGCCGTCCGCCGCGTTCCCCACCGCCGGGTCCGGTACTTCCCGGCCACCCGGCACACCGCGTAGATGCCGAACGAGATCGTCGTGACGTAGGGGCTGATGGGAATGCTGCTGCCCAGCGCGAGCAGGATGCCGCCCTCGATCGAGGCCACGGCGAACAGCACGCTCAGCACGGGCAGCAGCACCGGCGACGCGGTGACGCGGGCGGCGGCCGCGGCCGGGGTGACGACCAGCGTGAGCACCAGCAGCGCGCCGACGACCTGCACCGACAGGGCGACCGCGAGCCCGAGCACCAGCATGAACGCGAAGGACAGCGCACGCACCGGCACCCCGCGTGCCTGAGCCACATCCGGGTCCGTGCTGGCGAAGGTGAGCGGACGCCACATGACCGCCAGGGCGATCAGCACCAGCACGGACGTGCCGAGCAGCCACGACATCTGCGGGGTGTCCACGGCGACGATCTGACCGGTGAGCAGCCCGAACTTGTTGGCCGCCCGGCCCTTGTAGAGGGCGAGGAAGAGCACGCCGAGGCCCAGCCCGAACGGCATGATGATGCCGATCACCGAGTTGCGGTCCCGGGCCCGGGACCCCAGCACCCCGATGGCGCCGGCCGCGAGGAGCGAACCGGCGATCGAGCCGGCCACGATGTTCGCGCCCAGCAGGAGTGCGGCCGACGCGCCCGCGAAGGACAGCTCGCTGATGCCGTGCACCGCGAAGGGCAGGTCCCGCATCAGGACGAAGACCCCGGCCAGCCCGCCCACGAGACCCAGTGCCACGCCGGCGATGAGGGAGTTGCGGACCAGGGCCAGCAGCTCGCCGTAGTCGGTGAAGTCGAAGATCTGCTGCCAGACCCCGTCGGCGAGCGTCATGCGCGCACTCCGTCCGTCTCGTGAACCTGCCCGGGATGGTGCGGCGGCGCGGCGGGCTCGTCGGGCGCCCCGGCGACGACGACCCGGCCCCGCACCCGCACCACGTCGACCTGCGTGCCGTACAGCCGGGACAGCGACTCGGAGGTCAGCACCTCGTCCGGGGGGCCGACCCGGTGGCCGCCGGGGGCCAGGTACAGCACCCGGTCGACCATCCCCAGTACCGGGTTGATCTCGTGGGTCACGAAGACGACGGCCGTGCCGTGGGAGCGGCGCCGGGCGTCGATCAGCCCGGTGACGGCCCGCTGGTGGTTCAGGTCGAGTGACAGCAGCGGCTCGTCGCACAGCAGGATGCGCGGGTCGGTCGCCAGGGCCTGCCCGATGCGCACACGCTGCCGTTCACCGCCGGACAGCATGCCGAGCGGGACGTCGGCGTAGGCCGCGGCCCCGACCGACTCCAGGATCTCGTCCACCCGGCGGCGGACCGCGCCGGTGCGCAGGCGCGGCCCGAAGCGGTGCCCGTCGATGCCGAACCGCACGAGGTCCCGGGCGCGCAGCAGGGCCTGCGCGGACAGCGCCGCCTGCTGCGGGACGTAGCCGATGTGCCGGGCGGCCTCGCGAGCGGGCCGGCCGAGGACGGTCAGCGTCCCGGCGGACAGCGGCTGACGGCCCAGCAGCGCCCGTACGAAACTGGTCTTGCCCGCTCCGTTCGGCCCCAGCACGGCCAGGAACTCCCCGGGCCGTACGTCGAGGTCGAGGCCGCTCCACACCGTGCGGTCGCCGTAGGACAGGGCCGCGCCGCGCAGACTGACGACAGGAGTGCCGGCCTGCCCGGACACCGGGGTCACTTGGCCAGCGCGCTCGCGAGCGCGTCGACGTTGGCGGTCATCCAGCCGAGGTAGTCCTTGCCCTTCGGCAGGGTCTCGGTGACGGGCACGACGGGGATGCCGGCCGTCTTGGCCGCCGCCTCGGTCTTCTCGGTCTGCGGACCGGAGGTCTGCTCGTTGTAGACGAGCACCTTGACCTTCTTGCCGTTGAACAGGGCCAGGTTCTCCTGGAGGATCCGGGGCGAGACGTCGTCGCCCTCCTCGATCGCCTCGCTGAACGCCGGGGGCGTCTTGTCGACCAGGCCGCTCGCCTCGGTCATGTACAGCGGCACGGGCTCGGTGATGGCCACGCCCTCACCGCCGTGCTCCTTCTTGATCTGAGCCTCCTTCGCCTCCAACGGCGTGAGCTTGGCCTTGAAGGCGGTGGCGTTCTTCCTGAAGGCGGCCGCGTCGGCCGGGTCGGCCTTGGCGAGGGCCGCGGATATGCGGTCGGCGACGCGGGCGACGGTGGGGAAGTCGTACCAGACGTGCTCGTTCAGCTCCCCGCCCTTCGGCGCGGTCTTGCCGGACACCTCGACCGCGTTGATCACCTGGGCGGAGTCGTTGTGGCCGCTCTTCAGCATGCGGTCGACGAAGTCGTCGTAGCCGCCGCCGTTCTCGACGACGACCTTCGCCTTGGACAGGACCAGCTGGTTGTGGGTGTCGGCCTCGTAGGAGTGCGGGTCCTGGTCCGGGTCGCTGATGACCGAGGTGACGTCGACCTTGTCGGCGCCGATGCTCCGCACGATGTCCCCGTAGACGTTCGTGGAGGCGACCACGGGCACCTTGGCCGAGGCGTTCTCGGCGTCGGGGGAGTCCGACGAGCTGCCGCAGCCCGCGAGCAGGGCCAGTGACGCGCTGGTCAGCAGCGCCAGGCGGCGGGACGTGGACAAGGGCATGGCTCCTCCATGACGGATGTGCAGAGGGGGTGTCCGGCAGGCGCCACGCTAGTTGGCAATGAATGTCAAGAGCGGGTTCTGGCCGAAGTCATGTGGAAACCATTGCCAACTGTTGACGGTGGCTCTGGACTAGAAGTCCAGCTATTGGATGTGTAGTCTAAATGGCATGGGAGATGCTCTGACTGCGGAACGGGACGCGATCCTCACCGCGCTGACACCGGTCGTCGACGGGATCGCCGCGACCTTCGGGCCGGTCTGCGAAGTCGTGCTGCACGACTACCGGAACCCGGAGAAGTCGGTCGTCGCCGTGGCCGGATCGGTGACCGGGCGGACGGTGGGCGGCGCGATGAGCGAGATCGGGATGCGCGTCCTCGCCCACGGGGACGAGGCGGCCGACGAACTGAACTACGTCACCCGCACCCGGAACGGGACGCTGGTGAAGTCCTCCACGATGGTGCTGCGGGACTCCACGGGAGCCGTGTTCGGCGCGCTCTGCGTCAACGTGGACGTCGGTGCCGTCAGCCAGGTCCACGGCCTGCTCGGCGCCCTCGCCGGAATCGGCTCGCCCCCCGCGGAGCTGCCGACCACGACCTTCGGCAACGACATCGACTCCGTGGTGGACGCCCTCGTCGACGCCCACCAGTCGAGGCAGCGGGGCAGCTGGGCGGAGCTCGACCGCGCGGAGCGCCTGGAGCTGTTCGGCGGGCTGGACGCACGCGGTGTCTTCGCCGTGCGCGGTGCGGTCGAGCAGGTCGCCGCCCGGCTCGGCATCTCCCGCGCCTCCGCCTACAACTACCTCTCCCAGGCCCGGGCCGCCCACGGCGCGGCTTCCGACACTTCCGCTGGAGGACAAGCGTGACGACCACCACCCCACCGGTCACCCTCGACGCCGTCCGGGACGCCGCCGCCCGGCTCCAGGGCGTCGCCCACCGCACGCCCGTCCTGCGCTCCCGCACCCTGGACGCACTGGCCGGCGCCGAGATCCACCTCAAGTGCGAGAACTTCCAGCGCGTCGGCGCCTTCAAGTTCCGCGGCGCCTACAACGCCGCCTCCCGCCTCAGCCCCGACCAGCTGTCCCGGGGCATCGCCGCCTACTCCTCCGGCAACCACGCGCAGGCCGTCGCCCTGGCCGCCCGCGAGCTCGGCACCACCGCCGTGATCGTGATGCCGGAGGACGCCCCGCCGTCGAAGCGGGCGGCCACCGCCGGCTACGGCGCCGAGATCGTCACCTACGACCGCTACACCGGCGACCGCGTCGCCATCGCCGAGGCCCTGGCCGCCGAGCGGGGTCTCGCCGTCATCCCGCCGTACGAGCATCCGCACATCGTGGCCGGGCAGGGCACGGCGGCACTGGAGCTCCTCGAAGAAGTGGGGGAGTTGGGGGCACTGCTGACACCGGTCGGTGGCGGAGGGCTCATGGCCGGCAGCGCCACGGTGGCCAAGGGCCTGCACCCGGACATCCGCATGATCGGCGTCGAACCGGAGGCCGGGGACGACACCAAGCGCTCGCTGGAAGCGGGCCGTCGCGTCAGCATCCCGGTGCCGCACACCATCGCCGACGGACAGGCCCTGCACACACCGGGAGAACTCACCTTCTCCGTCAACCGGCGGCTCGTCGACGACATCGTCCTGGTCACCGACGACGAGATCCGGGACGCGATGCGGTTCGCCTTCGAACGCCTGAAGATCGTCGTCGAGCCGAGCGGCGCCACCCCGCTGGCCGCCCTGCTCACCGGCCGCGCGGGCCCTCTCCCGCGCCGCGTCGGCGTCATCATCACCGGCGGCAACATCGACGCCGAGCGCTTCGCCCGGCTCTGCGGCACCGGTACCCGCTGAATGGCGCGGCCCGCTCGCCGGACGGACGATGGAAGCACACCCCTCACGGAGGAGGAGCGTCATGCTTGAGGTGAAGACGCTCGACAAGCCGGACGAGCGGCGTGATTTCCCCCGCGGCCACCTCGAAGCCGTCCACATGACGGACCTCGACTTCGCCGTGGCGACCTTCGAGCCCGGCTGGCGCTGGTCCGAGTCCGTGGCTCCAATCGCAGGCACCGACAGCTGCCAGATCCACCACAACGGCTACGTCGTCTCGGGCCGTCTGCGCATCCGCATGGACGACGGAGCGGAAGGCGAGGTGGGACCCGGCGACGTGTTCGTCTGCCCGCCCGGCCACGACGCCTGGGTCGTCGGCGACGAGCAGTGCGTGGTGTACGACTTCGCGGGCACCATGGCCAAGGAGTACGCCAAGAAGGAGTAGCCCGGCCGTCCTTCGCACGGACCGCCTGATCACACCGGCAGCAGCCGCCCCACCAGCGCGCTCAGCTGCCGGGCGGTGCGGCACTCGTGCATCTCGACCAGCTCGGCGTAGAGGGGCGCCGCGGAATCGCCCGTGCCCCAGCGTGAACGCTGCTCGGGGTTCAGCCAGTAGACGCGGCGGGCCCGTTCGGCGATCCGCCGTACGGCCGGCAGGTTCGGGTCGCTCGCGTTCGTGCGGGCGTCCCCGAGGACGAAGACGGTCGTGCGCAGGCCGACCGCGTCGCCGTAGCGCTCCGCGAACTCGCCCAGGGCCATGCCGTAGTCGCTGCTGCCGTGCCAGCCCGTGAGCGTGGCCTCCGCCGCGATACGGGCACTGAGCCCTTCCGGGTCCGCGGTGCCGTGCCGCAGGAGTCCGGTCACCTCGTCGATCCGGTTGACGAAGGCGAACACCCGCACCTTGCTGAACTGGTCGTGCAGCGCCTGCACCAGCAGCATCGTGAAGTCCGAGAAACCGGACACCGATCCCGACACATCGCACAGCAGCACCAGTTCGGGTCGGACCGGACGCCGTCGGCGCAGCACCGGCTTCATCGGCACACCGCCCGTCGACAGCGAACCGCGCAGGGTCCGCCGCAGGTCGATGGTGCCCCTGGAGGCGCGGCGGCGCCGGGCCGCGAGCCGGGTCGCGAGCTTGCGGGCAAGCGGCTGAACCGTCCGGCGCAGCTCGGCCAGCCGGGCCTGCCCGGCGAACAGGAAGTCGACCTGGTCGGCGGTCGGGGCYACCGCCCGCCGGGCGATCTCGTCCCGGCCGCGGCGCTCGGCGACCCGGCGCCGCGCCTCCGCGGCCACCAGCGCGCGGAAGCTCTCGATACGCCGCCGGATCTCGTCCTCCAGCAGCCGGTCCGCGAACCCCGCACTCCCGCTCCGGCCGCGCATGTCGTCGCGGACCCGGGCGAGCAGGGTCTGCGGGCGCAGCCGTTCCAGCGTCTGGTACGACGACCAGCCGTCCGACTCCGGCGCGGAACCGTAGCCGCCGAAACCGTCGACCGCCTCGACCGCCAGCCGGCCCAGCAGCGCCTGGTCGTCGGCGGCGAGTGCGGCGGCCAGCCGGTCGCGCAGATCGTCCCGTCCCGCGGCCTTGTGCTCCGGGCCGCCGACGCCACGCGGGAAGTACAGGTCGAAGACCGGGTCGAACACCTGCCGCCCACCGGTGCCGTGCAGCAGAGTCGCCGCGAGCCCCTCGCGCAGCAGCTCCCGGTCCGCGAGGCCGAGCTCCTCGATGGCCCGCGCCGCGTCGACCGTCTCGCCGGTGCCGATCCGCATGCCGTGCGCGCGCAACGCCCCGACCAGGGACGTCAGCCGCTCCGGGACGCCCGCCGGCGTGGTCACAGGGCGTCCAGGTCGAGCTTGGCGGTCGCCTTGAGCACGTCGTCCTGGTGCTTGAGGAGCACGCCGAGGGTGGTCCGCACGACCGTCTCGTCCAGGGTGTCCGCGCCGAGTGCGAGCAGCGTGCGCGCCCAGTCGATGGTCTCCGCGACCGACGGCACCTTGCGCAGGTCCATCGCCCGCAGCGCGCCCACGACCCGGACGACCGAGCGGGCCAGGGCCTCGTCGAGCCCCGGCACCTTCAGCCGTACGATCCGGCGCTCCAGCTCCTCCTCGGGGAAGCCGATGTGGAGGAAGAGGCAGCGGCGGCGCAGCGCCTCGGACAGCTCCCGGCTCGCGTTGGAGGTGAGGACGACGAAGGGGCGGCGCGTCGCGGTGATGGTGCCCAGCTCGGGCACGGTCACCTGGAAGTCGCTGAGCACCTCCAGGAGCAGGCCCTCCACCTCGACGTCCGCCTTGTCGGTCTCGTCGATCAGCAGCACCTTCGCCTCGTCGCCCCGGATGGCGGTCAGCAGCGGCCGCGTGAGCAGGAACTCCTCGCTGAAGATGTCCGTGCGCGTCTCGTCCCACGTCTCGTCGCGGCCCGCGCTGATGCGCAGGAGCTGCTTGGCGTGGTTCCACTCGTACAGCGCCCGGGACTCGTCGACCCCCTCGTAGCACTGGAGGCGCACCAGCCGCGCCCCTCCGACCTCGGCGACGGCCTTGGCGAGTTCCGTCTTGCCGACGCCGGCCGGGCCCTCGACCAGCAGCGGCTTGCCCAGCCGGTCGGCGAGGAAGACGGTCGTGGCGACGGCGGGCGAGGCGAGGTAGCCGGTCTCGGCCAGGCGTGCGGAGACGTCGTCGACGGATGTGAACAACGGGGGCCTCCCAGGTCGGCGGCGACAGCGAGCGAGTACCTATCTAAGCGCTTGTTCAGCGACGCTGTCACGGGGAAACCGGCCGCCGCAGCGGCCGGCCCCCGCCGTGCCGTCGTTCACGCCGCCGACGCCACCGCCCGCACCGCCGGAGTGCGCAGCACCCGCCGGGCCGTGGCCAGGCCAGTCCCCAGCGTCTCGACCCCGCCCCTGCCCTGAGCGGGCGCTCCGCCCGTCAGGCCTCGTCCACCAGGATCACCTCCAGCGTGCGCGGACCGTGCACCCCCTCGACGCGGTCCAGCTCGATGTCACTGGTCGCCGACGGCCCGGAGATCCACGTCAACGGGCGTGCCGGGTCGAGGCGTTCGAGACTCTGCGGCACGGACGACACGACCTGGCCGGGGACCCGCACGACGCAGATGTGGTGGTCCGGGACGAGGGTGATGCGGCGCCGCCCCTGGTCGGGCGAGCCGTCCAGCACGATCGTCCCTGTCTCGGCGATCGCGACCGAGCAAGCCGTCACCACGCTGTCCACCCGGTCGAGTTCGTGCGGCGTGCTCTCCGCCCGGTCCGTCACCCGCGTCACCGCCGTCGCCGCCAGCCACCTCTCGTCCAGCCCGGGCGGCACCAGCACCGAAGCCGACCCCCGCTTCTCCAGCAGTCCCGCGATCAGCCCGGCGAGCCCCTCGGCGTCCGTACGGTGCACGACCGCCCGGTAGTCCGCCAGGTTCTCGGCGAGCAGCTCGACGGTCTCCTCGACACTCCGGTTCCCGTGCTCACGCGCGTAGTCGCGCGAGACCGCCTGCTCGTACTGGGGGTCCCTCCCAGGCCGTTCAGGCACTGGGGGAGGGGCGTCCCGCGGTACGTCCGCCAGCGCGCGCCGCACCCGGCCCAGGATCCGCTCCCTGCTGTTCACTCGGCCCCTGTTCGCCTGGCCCCTGTTCACTCGGCCCCGCCCTTCCCGCCGCGCGTCCGCTGCCACCAGTCCCGGAACGGCTCGGCGGGCACCGGCGGCAGGTCCCGGGTCCCGCTCCACGCCTTGCCCGGGCCCGGCAGGGTCCGGGGATGGAAGCGCCGGGTCCGGGAGGCGGCTCGCTGGCCCGTGCGCAGCGCGCCCGGGTGCGTGAACGCCCAGCGTGCCGCGCGCATCGCGGCCCGCTCGGCGGCATGTCCCTTCGCGGGCCGCAGCACCACCTTGTTGCCCTCGCGGGTGACCTCTCCGCCCTGCACGACCCGTTCCCGCAGATGCACCAGCACCTCGGGGATGTCGATGGCGACCGGGCACACCTCGTAGCACGCGCCGCACAGCGAGGACGCGTACGGCAGCGAGGCGTCGATCTCGCTGCCCGTGCCCCGCAGTTGGGGACTGAGGATCGCGCCGATCGGCCCCGGGTACACCGAGCCGTAGGCGTGGCCGCCGGCCCGCTCGTACACCGGGCACACGTTGAGACACGCCGAGCAGCGGATGCAGCGCAGCGCCTGCCGGCCGACCTCGTCGGCGAGGGTGTCGGTGCGGCCGTTGTCCAGCAGCACCAGATGGAAGGTGCTCGGCCCGTCCCCGTCGGTCGTGCCGGTCCACGTCGACGTGTACGGGTTCATGCGCTCCGCCGTCGACGAGCGGGGGAGGGTCTGCAGGAACACCTCCAGGTCCCGCCAGGTGGGCACGATCTTCTCGATGCCGACGACCGAGATCAGCGTCTCGGGCAGCGTCAGGCACATCCGGCCGTTGCCCTCCGACTCCACGACCACCAGCGTGCCCGTCTCGGCGACCATGAAGTTGGCGCCGGAGATGCCGACCTTGGCGCGCAGGAACTTCTCCCGCAGGTGCAGCCGGGCCGCCTCGGCGAGTTCGGCGGGCGTGTCGGTGAGGCCCTCGGGGGCCGGGCGGCCCCACTCGCTCATCTCACGGGAGAAGATGTCCCGGATCTCGCCGCGGTTGCGGTGGATGGCCGGGACGAGGATGTGCGAGGGGCGGTCCTTGCCCAACTGCACGATCAGCTCGGCGAGATCGGTCTCGTAGGCGCGGATGCCCTCGGCCTCCAGCGCCTCGTTGAGCCCGATCTCCTGGGTGGCCATCGACTTGACCTTGACGACCTCCGACTCGCCGGTCATCTTCACGAGCTGGGTGACGATCTCGTTGGCCTCGGCCGCGTCGGCGGCCCAGTGGACAATGCCGCCCGCGGCCGTGACCGACTCCTCCAACTGCTCCAGATAGCGGTCGAGATGGCGCAGCGTGTGGTCCTTGATCCGCTTGCCCGCCTCGCGCAGCTCGGCCCAGTCGGACACCTCCGCCACGGCCTTGGCCCGCTTGGCGCGGATGGTGTGCGTGGCGTGCCGCAGGTTGCCGCGCAGGGTCTTGTTGCCCACGGCCTCCCGCGCGGCCTCCGGAAACGCCGGCATCCCGACGAACGTCCCGCTCATACGGCCGGTTCCTCCTCCGTGCTCGCCAGGATCTCCGCGATGTGCACCGGCCGCATGCCGGTCCGCAGCCGGGTCATCGTCCCGCCGATGTGCATCAGGCAGGAGTTGTCGGCCGCGCACAGCACCTCGGCACCCGTCGACTCGGCGTTGCGTACCTTGTCGGTGCCCATGGCCGCCGAGACGTCGGCGTTCTTCAGCGCGAAGGTGCCGCCGAACCCGCAGCACTCGTCGGCCCCCGGCAACTCGGCCAGCTCCAGCCCCTTCACGGCCTGGAGCAGCCGCCTCGGCCGGTCACCGAGGCCCAGTCCGCGCAGGCCGTGACAGGTCGGGTGGTACGTCACCTTGTGCGGGTAGTACGCCCCGACGTCCGTCACACCCAGCACGTCCACCAGGAACTCCGTGAGCTCGTACGTCTTCGGCACCACCGGCGCCAGCGTGGCCGCGAGAGTGTCCCCGCGCCCCTCGGCCCGGGCCCGCTCGCCCATCCGCGGATACAGCTCCCGCACCATCGCGCCGCACGATCCGGACGGCGTCACGATCGCCTCGTATTCGCCGAAGACATCGGAGAAATGCCGGGCGAGCGGTTCGGCCTCGTGACGGTATCCGGTGTTGTAGTGCGCCTGGCCGCAGCAGGTCTGCGCCATCGGGAAGTCGACGTCGACGCCCAGTCTGGTCAGCAGTTTCACGACGGCGCGCCCGGTGTCCGGATAGAGCGTGTCGTTGACGCAGGTCAGGAACAGGGCGACACGCATCGCGGCTCCTTGTGGTCGATCATCGGATGAGTGCAGGGTAGTCCGGGGACGGGACACGGGGGAGACCCCGTCAGTCCCCGGCGAGCCGGGCCTGTGCGGCGCGCCACCGCTCGGTCCCGCCGCGCGGCTCGTACCGCGTGAGCGGCTGCGTACGGACGAGCAGCCGCCGCATCCCCGCCAGGTCACCGGCCAGACCGTGGGCCCGCGCCTGTACGAGCACGTTCCCCAGGGCGGCCGCCTCCGTCGGCCCCGCCACCACCGGCAGTCCGCAGGCGTCGGCGGTCAGCTGGCACAGCAGCGCGTTGCGCGTACCGCCGCCGACCACGTGCACGACGTCGACCGGATGCCCGGCGAGCCGCTGCGCGTCCTGGACGGCCTTGCGGTGGGCGAGGGCGAGGGAGTCGAGGATGCAGCGCGTCACCTCGGCCGGCGACTCCGGCACGGGCTGCCCCGAGGCCCGGCACGCCTCGGCGATCCGCTCCGGCATCCGCCCCGGCGCGAGAAACGCCGCGTCCCCCGCGTCCACGACCGACCGCAGCGCCTCCACCTTGGACGCCTCCAGCAGCAGCGCGCCCAGGTCCGGGTCGCCCCAGGCCCGCACGCACTCCTGGAGCAGCCACAGCCCCATGATGTTGCGCAGGTAGCGGACCGTCCCGTCCAGCCCGAGTTCGTTGGTGAAGTTGGCCGCCCGGCTCTCCCCGGTCAGCACCGGCGCGTCCAGCTCCAGACCGGCCAGCGACCAGGTGCCGGTGCAGATGTACGCGAACCGCTCCCGCCCGGCGGGTACGGCGGCCACCGCCGACGCGGTGTCGTGCGACCCGACCGCCGTCACGGGCACGGGCCCGGTCAGCCCGGTCTCCTCCAGCACCGCGTCCCGCAGCACACCCGCCGGATCACCGGGCTGCCGCAGCGGCGCGAACAGGCTCAGGTCGATGCCCAGCCGCGAGGCGATGTCGTACGACCAGTCGCGGGTCCGGGGATCGATCAGCTGGGTCGTCGAGGCGTTGGTGAGCTCGGTCCCCTGCTCGCCGGTGAGCCAGTACGTCAGGAGGTCGGGGATGAGCAGCAGCCGCCGGGCGAAGGACAACTGGGCCGAGGACCGAGCGGCCGTGAGCTGGTACAGGGTGTTGAAGGGCGCGTACTGCAACCCGGTCGCCGCGTACAGCTCCTCCGCCGGGACGGTCGCCCACACCTTCTCCGCGACCCCTTCCGTCCGGGAGTCCCGGTAGTGCACGGGATTGCCGAGCAGCGCCCCGTCCGCGTCGAGCAGCCCGTAGTCCACGGCCCAGCTGTCGATCCCGACGGAGTCGACCTGCCCGGCCGCCTTGAGCCCCTCCAGCACTCCCGCATACAGACCGAGCACGTCCCACCGCAGCCCCTCGGGGACCCGCACGGGCCGGTTCGGGAAGCGGTGCGCCTCGGCCAGCTCCAGGCTGTCGGGGCCGACGCGGCCGACCATGACGCGCCCGCTGGACGCGCCGAGGTCGACCGCGGCGTACGACTTCACGGCCGCGCTCACCGCAGGAAGGCGGCCGCGACGCCGGCGTCGACCGGGATGTGCAGTCCGGTGGTGTGGGTCAGGTCGCCGCCGGTGAGGGCGAAGACCGCGTTCGCGACATGCTCGGGGAGCACCTCACGCTTGAGGATGGTCCGCTGGGCGTAGAACTCGCCGAGCTTCTCCTCCTCGACCCCGTACACGGCGGCCCGCTGGGCCCCCCACCCGCCGGCGAAGATCCCGGAGCCGCGCACGACACCGTCGGGGTTGACCCCGTTGACCCGGATGCCGTGCTCGCCCAGCTCGGCGGCGAGCAGCCGCACCTGGTGCGCCTGGTCGGCCTTGGTGGCCGAGTAGGCGATGTTGTTGGGCCCGGCGAACACGGCGTTCTTCGAGGCGATGTAGACGATGTCGCCGCCCAGCCCCTGCGCGATCATCACCCGCGCCGCTTCCCGCGACACCAGGAAGGACCCGCGCGCCATGATGTCGTGCTGGAGGTCCCAGTCCTTCGCCGAGGTCTCCAGCAGCGGCTTGGAGATCGAGATCCCGGCGTTGTTGACGACGAGATCGACACCGCCGAAGGCCAGTACGGCCGCCCGGAACGCCTCGGCGATCTGCTCCTCGGACGTGACGTCCACGGTCACGGACACGGCCTTGTCCGGCCCGCCCAGCTCCTCGGCGACCGCGGCCGCGTTCTCACCGTTCAGATCGGCGACGACGACACAGGCGCCCTCGGCGGCCAGCCGGTGCGCGATCGCCTTCCCGATGCCGCTGCCCGCACCGGTGACCAGCGCGACCCGCGTGGCCAGCGCCTTGGGCTTCGGCATCCGCTGGAGCTTGGCCTCCTCCAGCGCCCAGTACTCGATACGGAACTTCTCCGACTCCTCGATGGGCGCGTACGTGGACACGGCCTCCGCCCCGCGCATCACATTGATGGCGTTGACGTAGAACTCGCCGGCCACCCGGGCGGTCTGCTTGTCCTTGCCGAAGGAGAACATGCCCACGCCCGGGACCAGCACGATCGCCGGGTCGGCGCCGCGCATGGCGGGGGAGTCCGGCTCGGCGTGCCGCTGGTAGTAGGCGGCGTACTCCTCGCGGTACTCGGCGTGCAGCTCCTTCAACCGGGCGATGGCCTCGTCGAGCGGAGCGGTCGGCGGCAGGTCGAGGACCAGCGGCCGCACCTTGGTCCGCAGGAAGTGGTCAGGGCAGGAGGTGCCCAGCGCGGCCAGCCGCGGATGCTCGGCGCTCGCGAGGAAGTCGAGAACCACCTCGGAGTCGTTGAAGTGCCCGACCTGAGGCCGGTCCTGGGACGCCAGGGCACGGACGTACGGCGCGAGCGCGGCGGCCCGCTCCCGGCGCTCCCCGGGGCTCAGCGCGGCGTACCCCTCGATCACCGGCCCGAAGGGCTCGTCCTTGCCGCGCTCGGTGAGGAACTTCTCCGCGGTCCGGATGATGTGCAGCGAGTTCCGCTCGCACTCCTCGGACGTGTCACCCCAGGCGGTGATCCCGTGCCCGCCCAGAACGCACCCGATGGCCTGCGGATTGGCCTCCTTCACGGCCGCGATGTCCAGCCCCAGCTGGAACCCGGGCCGCCGCCACGGCACCCACACGACACTGTCCCCGAAACACTCGGCGGTCAGCTTCTCCCCGTCGGCGGCACAGGCGAGCGCGATACCGGAGTCCGGGTGGAGGTGATCGACGTGGGCCGCCTCGACGAGCCCGTGCATGGCGGTGTCGATGGACGGCGCCGCACCGCCCTTCCCGTGCAGGCAGTAGTCGAAGGCGGCGACCATCTCGTCCTCGCGCTCCACGCCCGGATAGACATCGACGAGCGCCCGCATCCGGTCCAGCCGCAGCACGGCGAGTCCCGCTTCGGTGAGCGTGCCGAGGTCACCGCCAGACCCCTTGACCCACATCAGCTCGACATCGCCGCCGGTGACGGGGTCGGTCTCGGTGCCTTTGGCGGAGGCGTTGCCGCCGGCGTAGTTGGTGTTACGGGGGTCGGAGCCGAGCCGATGCGACCGAGCGAGCAGGGCGGCGGCTTCGGGATGGGTTGCCATGACAGTTCCTTTTCAACTGAGAGTGGGTGAGGTTCCTTCAGGGGCGCGGGGAACTGCGCGACCAGCCACACTCGGCCCGCACCCCGCAGACAACAGATCTCGGCAGACGCTTACGCACCCCACCCCGCCTGCTCCCCACCGACCCGCTCGGCAACGATCTTCTCGCCCCACCCGGACCGCCGGTACGCCGCAAGAGGCTCGGGGTCCAACCCCATCTCCTCCCGCACCTCCCGCAGCAACGGCCGCACATCCGTGTTGTACGCATCCATCAGCACGGCATTCGCCTCCAGCACATCCCCGCTGCGCTGCGCCGCCCCCAACGCGTCACCGTCGACCAGCAACGCCTTCGCCGTGGCCTCCTGCACATTCATCACCGAACGGATGATCGCCGGGATCTTCGCCTCGATGTTGTGGCACTGGTCGAGCATGAACGCGACCTCGGGCGAGAACCCGCCGCCCCGCACGACCTCGTACATGATCCGGAACAGCTGGAACGGATCCGCGGCCCCGACCATCAGGTCGTCATCCGCGTAGAACCGCGAGTTGAAGTCGAACCCACCGAGCTTCCCCTCCCGCAACAGCGTGGCGACGATGAACTCGATGTTGGTCCCGGGCGCGTGGTGCCCGGTGTCGACGACGACCTGGGCCTTCGGCCCGAGCTTCAGGCAGTGGGCGTACGCCGTACCCCAGTCCGGAACGTCCGTCGAGTAGAAGGCCGGCTCGAAGAACTTGTACTCCAGCAGCATCCGCTGCCCGTCGCCCAGCCGCTCGTAGACCTTCGCGAGCCCCTCGGCGAGCCGGTCCTGCCGGGCCCGGATGTCGTCCTGCCCGGGATAGTTCGTCCCGTCGGCGAACCACAGCTTCAGATCACCGGACCCGGTCGCATCCATGATGTCGACACACTCCAGCAGATGGTCGACGGCCTTGCGGCGCACGGAAGCCTCCGGATGACAGATGCTCCCCAGCTTGTAGTCGTCGTCCTGGAACGTGTTGGAGTTGATCGCGCCGAGCTTCACCCCGCGCTGCTCGGCATGCTTCGCCAGCGCCGCGTAGTCGTCGACCTTGTCCCAGGGAATGTGCAGGGCGACCGTCGGGGCGACCCCCGTGAACTCGTGCACCTTCGCCGCGTCGTCCAGCTTCTCGTACGGATTGCGCGGCACACCCGCTTGCGCGAACACCTTGAAGCGCGTGCCCGAGTTCCCGTACGCCCACGACGGCGTCTCGACTGCCTGGGTCTTGAGAGCGGCCTTCACCGCGGCGAGCTCGGTCACGTCAGGGCTCCTGAGGCATCGGGTCGTAACGACCACCGAATGAAACGATTCAGGACGCGAAGTTATGGGGCCCCCGAAGGGGTGTCAACCCCTCCGGCCGACACGGTTACCCGTGACCAGGGCGTGACCTTCTGTCCTCGAAACTTTTTCGACCGGAACCCATTGACGTGACATGCGTGACCCGCCTAACGTCCCGGCAATCCAGTTGAAACCTTTCACGACGCCGAGAGGGCCGTCCCGCCGGCGTCGTCGAGGAGCCCCCATGACCCACCCGTCCACCACGGGTCCGGCCCCGGTTCTGGCACTGAAGGACGTCTCCAAATCCTTCGGTGCGGTCCGCGCACTGCGGGACGTCTCCCTGGAGCTGTTCCCCGGGGAGGTGCACGCGCTCGCCGGTGAGAACGGTGCCGGCAAGTCCACCCTCATCAAGGCACTCGCCGGAGTGCACCGGCCGGACGCCGGCCAGGTGCTGCTCGACGGTGCGCCCGTCACCTTCCACGGCCCCGGCGACGCCCGCGACGCCGGCATCGCCGTGATCTACCAGGAGCCCACGCTCTTCCCCGACCTGTCGATCGCCGAGAACATCTACATGGGCCGCCAGCCCCGGCGCGCCCTCGGCCGCATCGACCACAAGGCCACGCACAACGCGACCGCCGCCCTCATGGAGCGCCTCGGTGTCGAACTCGACCCCGACCGGCCCGCCCGCGGCCTGTCCATCGCCGACCAGCAGATCGTCGAGATCGCCAAGGCCCTCTCCTTCGACGCCCGTGTCCTGATCATGGACGAGCCGACCGCCGCGCTCACCGGCAGCGAGGTCGCCCGCCTCTTCGGCGTCGTACGCACCCTGCGCGAACAGGGCGCCGCCGTGCTGTTCATCTCCCACCGGCTGGAGGAGATCTTCGAGATCTGCCGGCGGGTCACCACCCTGCGCGACGGCGCCCTGGTCGGCAGCGAGCCGCTGGAGGGCATGACCGAGGACGACCTCGTGCGCCGCATGGTGGGCCGCGACCTGGACGAGCTGTACCCCAAGCAGGAGGTGACGCCGGGCGAGGTCGCCCTGAGCGTGCGCCGCCTGACCCGCGAGGGCGTGTTCACCGACGTCTCCTTCGACGTACGGCACGGCGAGATCGTCGGCCTCGCCGGACTGGTCGGCGCCGGGCGCACGGAGGTCGCCCGGGCCGTGTTCGGCATCGACCGCTGGGACGCCGGTGAGGTCACCGTCGACGGCAAGGCCCTGGTCAACGGCGCCCCGTCCACCGCGATGTCCGCCGGACTCGCCCTGGTCCCCGAGGACCGGCGCGCCCAGGGCCTGGTGATGGACATGTCCATCGAGCGGAACATCGGGCTCACCGGGCTGCGCACCACCGTGAAGGCGGGCCTGATGGACCGCGGAGCCGAGCGCAGCCGCTCCCTCGACTGGGCCGTCAAGCTCCAAGTCAAGTACGCCCGGATCGCCGACACCGTCAACACGCTCTCCGGCGGCAACCAGCAGAAGGTCGTGCTCGCCAAGTGGCTCGCCACCGGCCCCAGGGTGCTGATCGTCGACGAGCCGACCCGCGGCATCGACGTCGGCACCAAGGCCGAGGTGCACCGGCTGCTGTCCCAACTGGCCGCCGACGGCGTCGCCGTCCTGATGATCTCCTCCGACCTGCCCGAGATCCTCGGCATGGCCGACCGCGTGCTGGTCATGCACGAAGGCCGTCTCACCGCCGAGATCCCACGCTCCGACGCCACCGAGGAAACCGTGATGGCCGCAGCCACCGGGAGGGCCGCCGCATGACGGTCGTCACTCCCCAAGAGGCCCCCGTGGCCGACGTGCCCAAGTCGAGCGGCACCCGGCTGGTCGACCGCGTCTTCAAGATGCGCGAACTGGCCATCCTGGTCGTCTTCCTGGTGATGATCGCCGTCACCCAGGCCGGCAACAGCCAGTTCCTGTCCGAACAGGGCATCAAGGACCTGCTGCTGAACGCGACGATCCTCGTGCTCGTCGCCACCGGCCAGTCCCTCGTCGTCATCACCCGCAACGTCGACCTGTCCGTCGGATCCACGCTCGGCATCAGCGCCTTCGCCGCCGGCACCTATCTGCAGGGCGGCGGCAACCCGGTGGTGGCCATCGCGCTGGCGGTCCTGCTCGGCATCGGCTTCGGACTGCTCAACGGCCTGCTCGTCAGCCTCGGCCAGGTGCCCGCGCTCGTCGTCACCCTCGGCACGCTCTACATCATCCGCGGCATCGACTCCATCTGGGTCGGCTCCAGTCAGATCACCGCGGCCGATCTGCCCGGCGGTTTCGTCGACTTCGGCTCCGGCGGCATCTCGGCGGTGCCGTACCTCGCGCTGATCGCGCTGGCGGTCCTCATCGCCACCGCCTACTACCTCAAGCACTTCGCCAGCGGCCGCGAGCTCTACGCGCTGGGCTCCAACCCCGAGGCCGCCCGCCTCGCCGGCATCCCCGTGCGCAAGCGGATCCTCGCCGCGTACACCTTCTGCGGCGCTCTCGCCGGGCTCGCCGGCGCCATGTACCTCGCCCGGTTCGGCAACGTCGACTCCGGCACCGGCACCGGCTACGAACTGACCGTCGTCAGCGCGGTCGTGGTCGGCGGCGTCGTCTTCACCGGCGGCTCCGGCAGCGTCTACGGCGCGGCCCTCGGCGCGCTGCTGCTGACCTCGATCAACAGCGTGCTGCCCGCCCTCGGCGTCAGCTCCGTCTGGGTGCTGGCCATCAACGGCATCCTGCTCATCCTCGCCATCGCGGTCGACCGGGTCGTCGCGCTGCGCGTGGCCTCCGCCCTGAAGAAGAGGAACGCCCGCCATGGCTGACATCTCCCTGAGCCGAGCGGTCCGCTGGGACACGGTCGTCGGCGCACTCCTCATCGTCGTCCTGCTGTTCTCCTTCGGCTTCGTCGACGGGTTCAGCAACGCGCTCAACCTGTCGTTCCTCATCGGCAACACGCTGCCGATCGCGCTGATCGCCCTGCCGATGACCCTGCTGGTGGTGTCCGGCGAGATCGATCTGTCGGTGGCCTCGACGGCGGGTCTGTCCGGTGCCGTGATGGGCGCCCTGTGGAACCAGGGCATGGCCATCGAGACGATCATCCCGATCTGCCTGCTGCTGGGCGTCGTGTGCGGGCTGATCAACGGCCTGCTGGTGACCAGGCTGGGGCTGCCGTCGCTGGCCGTCACCATCGGCACGCTCGCCGCCTACCGGGGTATCGCGCAGATCGTGCTGGGCTCCGACGCGGTGACCGACTTCCCCACCCAGTACCTGGAATTCGCGTCAGGACGCATCGGCGACACATTCGTCCCGGACGCTTTCCTGCCGTTCCTCGTCCTGCTCGCCATCGCCGTGGTCGCGCTGCACGCCACCCCGTTCGGGCGGTCGCTGTTCGCGATCGGGGCGAGTGAGGAGGCGGCGCGGTTCGCCGGCATCCGGGTCAAGCGGCAGAAGCTGCTGCTGTTCACGGTGACCGGCCTGATGGCCTCACTCACCGGCATCTTCTGGGCGCTGCACTTCGCCAGCGCCCGCTACGACAACGCCACCGGCCTCGAACTGTCCGTCGTGGCCGCGGTGTTGCTCGGCGGTATCGACTTCGACGGCGGCAAGGGCACGCTCGGCGGCGCCATCGCCGGGGTGTTCCTGCTGGGGGCGCTCCAGAACGTCATGAGCCTCCAGGACGTCTCCGCCCAGTCGCAGATCGTCGTCACCGGCGTTCTGCTCGTCCTCTCCGTGCTCGGCCCCAGGGTCGCACGGCAGATCTCCGTAGCGAGGGCGGGCCGCAAGGCCGCCTCGACTCCGACCTCGTAACCCAGCCCTTCCTCGTAAAGGACCATCGTCATGCGTAAGTCGACCCTCCGCCGCAGCTGCGCGGCGCTCGCCACCGCCACCTCTCTCGCCCTGGCGCTCACCGCCTGCGGTGGCGGCACCACCAAGAAGGACGTGCAGAGTGAGGGCGGATCCGCCGCCGCGGCCGGCAAGGCCGACCCGAACGCCGAGCTGAAGAAGGGGCTGACCGTCGGGTTCCTGCCCAAGCAGGTCAACAACCCGTACTTCACCACCGCCGACAAGGGCGGCGAGAAGGCGCTGAAGGAGCTCGGCTCCAGCTACAAGGAGGTCGGTCCGTCCAGCGCGACCGACACCTCCGGCCAGGTCTCCTACGTCAACACGCTCACCCAGCAGCAGGTCGACGCGATGGCCGTGTCCGCGCAGGACCCGGGCGCGCTGTGCACCGCGCTGAAGCAGGCCATGAAGAACGGCATCAAGGTCGTCACGTACGACTCCGACACCACGCCGGACTGCCGCAACGCCTTCGTCTCGCAGGCCTCCGCCGAGGACCTGGGCCGTACCGAGGTGCAGCTGCTCGCCAAGCAGATCGGCTACAAGGGCGAGATCGCGATCCTGTCCGCCGCGCAGACCGCGACGAACCAGAACACCTGGATCGACTTCATGAAGGACGAGCTGAAGAAGCCCGAGTACAAGAACATGAAGCTGGTGAAGACCGCGTACGGCAACGACGACGCCCAGCAGTCCTTCCAGCAGACCCAGGGCCTGCTCCAGGAGTACCCGAACCTGAAGGGGATCATCTCCCCGACCACGGTCGGCATCAAGGCCGCCGCCCAGTACCTGTCGGGCTCCAAGTACAAGGGCAAGGTCAAGCTGACCGGCCTCGGCACCCCCAACGACATGCGCAAGTACGTCAAGAACGGCACCGTCGAGGCGTTCGAGCTGTGGGACCCGGCGAAGCTCGGCGAGCTGGCCGCCCGTACGGCAGTCGCCCTGTCCTCCGGGCAGATCACCGGCAAGGAGGGCGAGACCTTCAAGGCCGGCGCCATGGGCGAGTACACCATCGGCAAGGACGGCGTGATCAGCCTCGGCAAGCCGACCGTGTTCGACGCCAAGAACATCGATCAGTTCAACTTCTGATTCTTGGAGGGTTGTTGATGCAGCGCGTGTGCTTCCTGCTGAAGGTCCGGGCGGACCGCCTCGACGAGTACCGCGAGCGGCACGCCGCCGTGTGGCCCGAGATGCTCGACGCCCTGAAGGCGACCGGCTGGCACAACTACTCGCTCTTCCTGCGCGAGGACGGACTGCTCGTCGGCTACCTGGAGACCGAGGACTTCGCGGCCGCCCAGGCCGGAATGGAAGCCACCGACGTCAACGCCCGCTGGCAGGCGGAGATGGCGCCGTTCTTCGAGTCGCTGGACGGCGCCCGGCCCGACGAGGCCATGAAACCGCTCACGGAAGTGTTCCACCTCGCCTGAACAATGGAGTTCATGAGATGCACAGACGTACGTTGCTGGCCGCCGCTTTGGCCGGAGCCGTGGTGACCCCCGCCCTTGCCTCCGGCACCGCGCGGGCCGCCGACCCCGGCCCCTCCGTCACCCGGACCGGCACCACCACGCTCGACAGCCAGGCCCTCTTCTTCGTGTCGTACGACGGCCTGGTCAACAACAACGCGTTCCAGAAGAACGGCCTGCTGACCTACAAGGGCTACCAGTACGCCGTCTGGTACACCGCCGACCGCAACGCCGTCGTCGGCCGCCGCGCCCTCGGCGCCAGTACCTGGTCGACCGTGAAGGTCGGTCACACCCTGCGGTACAACGACTCCCACAACGTCATCTCCATGGGCGTCTCCAAGGTCGACGGCCGGCTGCACCTCAACATGGACTCCCACAGCGACGGCTTCACCTACGTCAAGTCGGTCGCCGGGCTCATGGACAACCCCGCCGGTCTGAGCTGGACCGCGAGCCGCTTCGGCGCGCCCCAGTCCACCCTGGACGGCCTGGCGCTGACCTCGCAGTTCACCTACCCGCAGTTCATCTCCACACCGGAGGGCAGGCTCCAGCTCAGCTACCGCGTCGCCGTCTCCGGCAACGGCCGCAATGCCCTCGCCGAGTACGACGGCACGAAGTGGACCAGCCTCGGCGAGTGGTCCAGCTCCACCGGCACGTACAGCAGCGAGCACGGCTCCTCGACCGCCCGCAACATGTACCTGCACGGCATCGACTACGACAGGAACGGCCGGCTGCACTCGTTCTTCACCTGGCGCGAGCAGAACGGCGCCGTGATGTGCAACGGCGGCGGCATCACCAACCACGACACCGGCTACGTCTACTCCGACGACCGCGGCCGCACCTGGCGCAACAACGCGGGCACCGTCGTCGGCGTCACCGGCGGCTCCGACAAGGTGTCCGTGAACGACGCCGGCCTGGTCGTCGACCCGCTCAACCCGGACCACTCCCTGATGAACCAGGAGAGCCAGTTCACCGACTCCGCGGGCCGGCCGCACGCGATCATCTCCTACGTCCCGGGCCGCTTCGGGCAGTGCACCACCAACTACGTCAGCGACCGGACGCGCAACGGCCGCGCCTTCCACGTCCGCAGGGACGCCTCCGGCACCTGGCAGAAGACCGAGATCCCGGTCCCGCTGAACTCCAGCCAGCGCACCAAGCTGATCCTGGACAAGTACGACAACGCCTACGCGATCTTCCCCTTCGGCCGCATAGCCGCCGCCTCGGCGGCCTCCGGATACACCGACTGGAGGATCCTGTTCGACGGCAGCGGCCTCAACGCCTTCGGCGAGGTCGTCATCGACGAGACACGCGTCGCGCAGGACGGTGTGCTGTCCTTCATGTACCAGGAGAAGTCCAGCGGTACGACACCGTCGGCGCTGCACGTGATCGACTTCCGCCTGCCCGCCTGACCGCACCCGGTTCCCGGGGCGGCGTGCCGGTAGTGTGATGCCGCCCCGGCCGCCGCCCCCCAAGTCTCCCTCTGGAGGTCCCCGCCCGATGGCCCAGTCGGTGGGTATCAAGGACGTCGCCCGCGCCGCCGGAGTCTCCGTCGGCACGGTCTCGAACGTGATCAACCGCCCGGACACGGTCGCCACCGAGACCCGGGCCCGCGTGCTGTCCGCGATAGACCGGCTCGGCTACGTCCGCAGCGAGTCCGCGCGCCAGCTGCGCGCGGGCCGCAGCCGCATCATGGGGCTGCTCGTCCTCGACATGGGCAACCCCTTCTTCGTCGACGTGGCCCGGGGCGCCGAACGCGCCGCACGGCAGGCCGGACTCGGCGTGATGGTCTGCAACAGCGCCCAGAACCCGGGCGAGGAGGCCGAGTACCTGTCGCTCTTCGCCGAGCAGCGCGTGCGCGGCGTGCTGCTCACTCCGGCCGACGCGACGGGCCGCAACATCGAGGCGTTCCGCCGGCACGGCATTCCCTTCGTCCTGGTCGACCGGGTCGCCGAGGGCACCACCGAGTGCTCGGTCTCCGTCGACGACGTCGCGGGCGGCGCCCTGGCCGTACGCCACCTCGTCGACGCCGGGCACCGCTCCATCGCCTACGTCAGCGGCCCGCCCGGCCTCAACCAGGTCCGCGACCGGCGCACGGGCGCCCTCGAAGCGCTCTCCGAGGCCGGGCTCGGCCCCGACGCGCTGCGCGAGCTGCCCACCGAACGGCTGGACGTCGCCGCGGGCCGCGACGCCGGCGCCCGCCTGCTCGGCCTCGCCGACCGGCCGACCGCCGTGTTCTGCGCCAACGACCTGCTGGCCCTCGGTGTCCTGCAGGCCATGTACGCGGCCGGTGTCGGGGTCCCGGACGACCTCGCCATCGTCGGCTACGACGACATCGAGTTCGCGGCGGCCGCCGCCGTCCCGCTCACCTCGGTACGGCAGCCCGCCGTCACCATGGGCGCCATGGCGGCCGACCTGCTCCTGGAGGAGACGGAGGAGGACGGCCCGGCCCGGCCGCACGAGCACCGGAGGGTCGTGCTCCAGCCGGAGCTGGTGGTCCGCCGCTCCAGTCTGTCCGCCCGCTGAACCTGAACCGCCGTTCAGGAACATTTCATGATCCGAAGGGGCCACGCGCGGACGTCCCCTGTGATGAACTGGGACGCGGTCCGAAAATCCGTCCGTCCCGGGAGCCCTGTTGACCCTCAGCTACCGCCAGCCCGGAGTTGTCCTCACCGACCGCCGCTTCACCGTCCCCCTCGACCACGACCAGCCCGGGGGCGAGACGATCGAGCTGTACGCCCGCGAGGTCGTCGCGAGCGACAAGGCGCACCAGGACCTGCCGTGGCTGCTCTACCTCCAGGGCGGGCCCGGCTTCGGCGCGGACCGCTCCGTCGGCAGGCCCGGCTGGCTCGGCCGCGCGCTGAAGGAGTACCGCGTCCTCCTCCTCGACCAGCGCGGCACCGGCCACAGCACGCCCGCCAACCGGCAGACGCTCCCGCTGCGCGGCGGCCCCGCCGAACAGGCCGACTACCTCACGCACTTCCGCGCCGACTCGATCGTCCGCGACTGCGAGGCCATCCGCGCCCAGGTCACCGGCGGCGCCCCCTGGACCGTCCTCGGCCAGAGCTTCGGCGGTTTCTGCGCCACCAGTTACCTGTCCCTCGCGCCCGAGGGCCTGGCCACCGCCGTGATCACCGGCGGACTGCCCTCCCTGGACGCCCACGCCGACGACGTCTACCGGGCCGCCTTCCCGCGCATCGAACGCAAGGTCACCGCGCACTACGCCCGCTACCCGCAGGACGCCGAACGCGCCCGCCGCATCGCCGACCACCTCCTGACCCACGACGTGGTCCTGCCCAACGGCTACCGGCTCACCGTCGAGGCCTTCCAGTCCCTCGGCATCGTCCTGGGCACCGGCGACGGCACCCATCGCCTGCACTACCTCCTCGAAGACGCCTTCGTCCGCACCCCGCGGGGCTTCACGCTCTCCGACGCCTTCCTGGAGCAGGCGCAGGGCATGCTGTCCTACGCCCGCCACCCGCTGTACGCCCTGATCCACGAGTCGATCTACGGCCAGGACGCCCGCCCCACCGCCTGGTCGGCCGAGCGGGTCCGCGCCGAGTTCCCGCAGTTCGACGCCGCGAAGGCCCTCGCGGGCGACGAACCGCTGCTGTTCACCGGCGAGTCGATCCACCCCTGGATGTTCGACTGCGACCCGGCGCTGCGCCCCCTGCGCGAGACCGCCGACCTGCTCGCCGCCCGCACCGACTGGACACCCCTGTACGACCCGGCCCGCCTCGCCGCGAACGACGTACCGGTCGTCGCCGCCGTCTACCACGACGACATGTACGTCGACACGGCCCACTCCCTGCGCACCGCCCGCGCGATCCGCGGCCTGCGCACCTGGGTCACGGACGAGTTCGAGCACGACGGCGTACGCACCGGCGGCGGGCGGGTCCTGGACCGGCTGCTGGCGCTGGTGCGGAACGAGGCGTGATGCCGTGCCGGACGCGTCGTGATGCCGGTGGCGCGGATTAGTCTGCCGACATGACGACCACTCAACTCCAGCCCATGCCCGACGACTGGCGGCGCGCCCTCGCGGTCGTGGCGCACCCCGACGACCTCGAGTACGGCTGCTCGGCGGCGATCGCGGCCTGGACCGACGAGGGCCGCGAGGTCGCCTATGTGCTGGCGACTCGGGGCGAGGCGGGCATCGACACACTGGAGCCCGAGCGGTGCGGGCCGCTGCGGGAGCGGGAACAGCGGGCGAGCGCGGCGGTGGTCGGCGTGTCGGTCGTGGAGTTCCTCGACCACAAGGACGGTGTCATCCAGTACGGCACCGCCCTGCGCCGCGACATCGCCGCCGCGATCCGCCGGCACCGGCCCGAGCTGGTCATCACGCTCAACCACCGGGACACCTGGGGCGGCGTCGCCTGGAACACCCCGGACCACGTGGCCGTCGGCCGGGCCACGCTCGACGCGGCCGGCGACGCCGGCAACCGGTGGATCTTCCCGGACCTCACCGAGCAGGGCCTTCAGCCGTGGGACGGCGTGCGCTGGGTCGCCGTCGCCGGTTCCAGCACCCCCACGCACGCGGTCGACGCGACGCCCGGCATGGAACGCGCGGTGCGCTCACTGCTGGAACACCGCACCTACATCGAGGTCCTGACCGACGAGGACCCCGAAGTCTACGTCCGGGGCTTCCTCACCCAGCACGCCGAGGCCACCGGGGAGCGGTTCGGGGGCAGGCCGGCGGTGGCGTTCGAACTGTTCGGCAGATGACGCGGACGGCATCGGCTGAGGGGACCCACACAGGGCCGCACACTCATCAGTGAGTTTTTCGTTTCGTATGCTGAATGCCATGCGAGATCACAAGCCCGCGCGGGCGGAACTGCGCGGCGACTGCGAGCGGTGCTTCGGACTGTGCTGCGTCGCCCTCCCCTTCGCGGCCTCGGCCGACTTCGCGGTCGACAAGGACGCCGGCACACCCTGCCGCAATCTCCAGAGCGACCACCGCTGCGGCATCCACGCCCGGTTGCGGCAGAAGGGGTTCACCGGATGCACGGTCTACGACTGCTTCGGCGCCGGGCAGCAGGTCTCGCAGATCACCTTCGGCGGCCAGGACTGGAGGTCCGGACCGCCGGAGCACGCCCGCCGCATGTTCGACGTCTTCCCGGTCGTCCGGCAGCTGCACGAGCTGCTGTGGTACCTGACCGAGGCACTCTCCCTGCCCGCGGCCCGGCCCGTCCACGCCGGTCTGCGCAAGTCCCTGGAGAAGACCGAGGAGCTGACCGGGCTGACACCCGAGGAGCTGACCGGGCTGGACGTGGCGGCGCACCGCCAGGAGGTCAACGTCCTGCTGTTGAGGACGAGCGAGCTGGCCAGGGCCGGCACCAAGGGGCGTAAGAAGAACCGCCGGGGCGCGGACCTCATGGGCGCCCGCCTCAAGGGTGCCGACCTGCGCGGCGCCGACCTCCGCGGCGCCTACCTCATCGCCGCCGACCTCACGGGCGCGGATCTGCGGGGCGCGGACCTGATCGGTGCCGACCTGCGCGACGCGGACCTCACGGACGCCGACCTGACCGGGGCGTTCTTCCTCACCCAGCCACAGCTCAACGCGGCCCGGGGCAGTGCCGGGACCCGGCTCCCCGAGTCAGTCACCCGCCCCGGGCACTGGGCAGCGCAGGTCTGAGGCCGCCTCCCGCACGGGGGTCCGGCGCTCCGGGTGCAGCCGCAGCCCCTCCGGCATCAGCGTCAGCCGTTCCGTCACCCGCAGCCGGTACGCCGGGTCGGGCCGCATCTCGTAGCGGCGCAGCAGCAGGCCGAGCACCAACGTCGCCTCGTGCAGGGCGAACTGGCGCCCGATGCAGGCCCGCGCCCCGGTCCCGAAAGGCTTGAACGTGTGCGGGGCCCGGGACCGTACGGCCCGCGCGTCGAAGCGGTCCGGGTCGAACCGCTCGGCGTCCGCGCCCCACACCTCGGGGTCCCGGTGCAGCATCGGCGTCAACACCAGCGCCCACGCCCCGCGCCGCATGGGATGCTCCCCGGCCAGCACCGTGTCCTCCCGTGCCTCCCGGGCGAAGGCCGGCGCGGTGGGCCACAGCCGCAACGACTCGTCCAGCACCCGGCGGACGTAGCGCAGCCGGGCCACCTGCTCGTAGGCCGGTTCCGCCGCGTCGCCCCAGACGCGGTCCACCTCCGCGCGCGCCCGGGCTGCTACCTCGGGGTGGCGGGAGAGGTAGTGCAGCGCGAAGGAGAGCGCGCCGGACGTCGTCTCGTGGCCGGCGACGAGGAAGGTGATGACCTGACGGCGGACGTTCCGCGGCTCCAGCCGCTCCCCGGTCTCCGGGTGGGCCGTCTGAAGCATCCGGTCGAGCAGGTCCCCGTCCCCGCGCCCGGAGGCGCGCCGGGCCCGGACCAGCTCGTCGACCGTGCGGTTGAGGTAGGCGATGTCGGCGGCGTTGCGGCGGCTCGCGCTCCGCAGCAGCAGCGGGGCCAGCGGGAAGGGCACCGTGTTGAGCCGCTGCGCGTACGTCAGGGTGCCGACCATCGCGGTCACGAAGGGATGCGGCCGGGAGCGTTCGAACGACCCGAAGTCGTGGCCGAAGCCGGTGCGCGCGATCGTCTCCAGCGTCAGCTTGGTCATGTCGCCGGGCACGTCCACCGCCCGGCCGGTCGCCGCCGCCCGGTCCCAGTGCTCCGTCAGCTGCCGCGCGACGGCCAGCATCATCGGGTGGTAACCGGCCATGGCCTCACGGCTGAACCCCGGGGCGAGCACATCGTGCGCCAGTTGCCAGTTGGGCTCGTGGTTGTACGCCGTGAACAGGCCGTCCCCGGCGACCGGCCGCAGGTTCGCGATGCCGAGACCCACGTGCTTGGCGAACCGTGACTCGTCCGCGAGGTCGGCCGCGTGCCGGGCGCCCCACACGAATACGAACTCCTTGCCGAACGCCTTCCTCCGGAAGACCGGACCCAGTCGGCGGGCGTGCCGCAGCGAGTCCTGGAGGGGAGTGCGCCGGTTCACGCCCACCACGTCACCGAGCAGCGGGACCCGGTACGGCGGGTGCGGAATGCGGTCCAGCTCCGGCCAGCCCAGCTCGGCACCCCGGAACCCTCTGGGCAGCCCGTCCCGTATCGGCGCCTCCGTCATGACGCTATCTCCCTTGATCCAGCGGCGGGTTCGCACGTGTTGTACGTGGGTTCAATAGCGCGGTTCAGTCTGGTCCCGTTGTTGAACCGGCGTCAAGTAAAGTGCGGGCATGGCCGCGAACCAGGGCGGGCGCACGCGTCGCCGGCTCAGCACCGAGGAGCGCCGGGAGCAGCTTCTGGGCGTCGGTGCGCGGCTGTTCTCGGAGAGTCCGTACGACGACGTGTGGATCGAGCAGGTCGCCGAGATCGCCGGGGTGTCGCGCGGGCTGCTGTACCACTACTTTCCGACCAAGCGGGACTTCTTCGCGGCGGTCGTCGCGCGCGAGAGCGAGCGGATGCTGCGCATGACGGCGCCGGTGCCCGGCGTCCCGGTGCGCGAGCAGCTCGCGGGCGGCCTCGACACGTTCCTGGAGTACGTCCAGACCCATGCCCACGGCTACCGCGCCTTCCATCGCGCCGACGCGGCCGGGGACCAGGCGGTTCGGCGGGTCTACCAGCGGGCTCTGGGCGCGCAGGAGCGGCAGATCCTCACGGCGCTCGCCGAGGACCCCGAGTTCGGCCCGGCCTGCGAGGGGCGGCCGGAGGTGCGGCTCGCCGTGCGCGGCTGGCTGGCGTTCACCACGGCCGTCTGTCTGGAGTGGCTGCGCGGCACGGAGTTGAGCCGGGATCAGGTGCGCGAGCTGTGCGCCCGCGCCCTGCTGGGCGTGCTCACTCCCTGAAAGGCCTCGTAAAGATCACGTGACGTGGTTGGCGCACGCCTCGATCTTCGGTAGGTTAGGCAAGGCTTACCTAAGGAGGTCTGGGATGGGTGACGACAGCCACGGATGGACGGCGGCCCCTGCCGCGGCGGAGCGGGCGCGCTCGGTGCTCGCCGCCGCGTGGTCCTGCTCGGTGACCGCGGAGGGCACGCGGGAGGAGCTGGTCGGCGCGCACACGGTGACCGAGGACGGCCGGGTGCTGGTGGACGTGCCCGGGGACAGTGCCCTGCTCGGGGCCGCGATCTGCGCGCCCCGCGGGGAGCCGTCCGCGGTGCTGGAGTTCGCCGACGTGGCCCCCGTCCCCGTGCGCGACCGGATCCGCGCCCGGCTGTGGCTCGCGGGCTGGTTCGCCGTCGAGGGGGACCGGCTGGCCTTCCGGGCCACGCGCGTGGTGCTGCGACAGCCGTCCGGGGCCGTGGTCGTCGACCTCGACGACTTCGCCGCCGCGACGCCCGACCCGCTCACCACGGCCGAGGCCCGGCTGCTCACGCACCTCGCCGACTGCCACGCGGACGCGGTCGAGCGGCTCACCCGGCTCGTCGGCTCCGACAGCCTGCACGGCGCGGTCCGCGTCCAGCCCCTCGCCGTCGACCGGCACGGACTGACGCTGCGCATCGAACGCGCCCGCGCCCACGGCGACGTACGACTGGCGTTCCACACACCCGCCGACGACGTCGCGCAGCTCACCGAGCGCATGCACGTGCTGCTCAGCCAGGCGACCGCCGCGTCCTGCCCGCGGGCCCTACAGTGGCAGCGCACAGACGGCGACCGGTGACGGAAACGGTTCTCCGGTGCGCCGCAGCGCGCCGCTCGTCTCGTCCACGCGGAAGACGGTCACGGTGCCGGATTTCTGGTTCGCCGCGAACAGCAGGATGCCCTCCGGCGAGAGGGCGATCTGGCGCGGGAAGTCCCCGCCCACCGGCACGGTGTCCAGCAGCCTGAGCCGGGCGCCGTCCGCCTCGACGGCGTAGCGCGTGAGGCTGTTGTCGCCGCGGTTGGCGAGAAAGGCGTGACGGCCGTTCGGGGTCACCACGAACTGCGCCGGGTAGTTGGTGCCCGGACCGGTTCCCGTGGACTGCGGCTCACCGACCGTGACGCGGCCGGAGGCGGGGTCGTACGAGCAGACCGCCACCGTGTTGTCGACCTCGTTGGCGAGGTAGGCGTACCGGCCGCCGGGGTGGAACGTCAGGTGGCGCGGGCCCGCGCCCGGCCGGGTGTGCGCCTGCGCGACCTCGCTGAGCGTGCCGGCCTTCTCGTCGAGCCGGTACGTGTAGACGGTGTCCGTACCCAGGTCCACGGCGAGCACATGACGGCCGTCGGGGCTCGTGAGGATCTGGTGGGCGTGCGGACCCTCCTGGCCAGGACCCGGCGCCGGACGGGTGTGCCGGACGAGATCGGTCCGCTCGCCCAGGGCGCCCGAGGCGTCGATCGGATGCACCGCCACGCTGCCCGAGCCGTAGTCCGCGCTGAGCAGCCAGCGCCCGCCCGGATGCACGGACAGATGGCAGGGGCCCGCGCCGCCGGTGCTCCGGCTGCCCAGGATCTTCCGGTCGGACAGCCGGACGGCCGTCACGGCGCCGTCGTCGCGCTCGTTCACCGCGTACAGCGTGCGGCGGTCCGGGTGGATCGCGAGGTACGACGGGTTGCCGACGCCGGTGAGCGTGCCGGTGCCGGTGATCCGGCCCGTCGCCGCGTCGTACGTGGCCAGGCCGATGCCCTTGCCGCCGCCCTCGACGGAGGTGTAGGTGCCGAGGTAGAGGGGGCGCGGGCCGGACGGGCGCCGGGCCTCGCGGGACGGGCTCACGCTCGCCTCGGGGGCCGCCGGACTCGTCGGGGACGCGGGCGCGGGAGCGTCGTCGCAGGCGGGCAGCGCCGCCGCGGCGGCCCCCGACGCCAGTGCGCCGACGAACCGGCGCCTGCTCCAGCCACCACTGCCCATGTCGCCCCTCAGGTCGTCACTCGTCCCCGTCGCGACAGCCACCTTGACGTGGATCACCGTCCGGGTGCAACAACAGCACCTGGCGTTGCGCGGGCGCAACCCGCTCCAGGTGGTCGCTCAGCGGTAACGCCCGCCGACCCCCGTACGGTTCCGCCACATCTGCTCCTGGACGCCCAGGCGCTCACGCAGCCGTGTCAGGCGCGGCAGCCGCTCGCGCTGCTCCTGGGACACCCGGTCCAGTTCCTCGAACAGGCGCCGGGTGCGGTGCTCGGTGTCGAGTTCGTCGAGGATCCGGTTGACCTCCGTCAGGACGGCGCCGAGCAACTGCCAGTTCCGCGCCTCGCGCTCGGCCTCCTTGCGCAGCAGCAGGGCCAGCTTGTCGCGGGTGCCCGCCGCGCTGCGCAGCTCCGCGGCGAGACGTTCCTCCGCCGACTCGGCGCTCGCACTGAGATGGGTGGTCACCAGCACCGCGAAACTCACCACCGCGTCGGCGATCTCCGACAACAGCTGTTCCAGCGCGGCGCCCGTCTCGGCCTCGAACAGCGGCTCCGGCTCGCGCTCCTTCGCGAGGTCGGTGAGGGAGCGCGCGAGCACGCGCAGCACGACCGTGCAGATCTCCAGCGTGTCCAGGCCGGTGCGCAGCACCACCCGGTGCAGCAGGCCCTCCCGCACGCGCGGGTTGAGCCGCAGGCTGTCCTCCGCCTGCCGGAGCGCCGCGTCCACCTCGACGATGTCGTGGTCCAGGCGCCGCGCCTCGTGCAGCCGCTCCGCCGCGCGGTCGGAGGGAGTACGGCCGGCGGCCTCCTCACCCAGGCGCAGCATCAGCTGCCGCAGCCGGCGCGCCAGGCCCTCGATCGACGCGCCCGCCTCCTCCACCCACACCGGCGGAGCCAGCAGCAGATTGCAGCCGAGTCCGACGACCGCGCCGATCAGCGTCTCCACCACCCGGGCCCAGGCCGTGTCCCCGTGGGCGGTGACCCCGAGCACCAGCATCGCGCTGATCGCCACCTCGGGTACGTACTCCTCCACCCGGACCAGCCGTCCCACGACCAGCGAGGCCACGAGGAGCAGCGCCAGGCTCCACCAGGTCAGGCCCACCAGAAGGCTGAACGCGATGGCGACGAGAACGCCGGTCACCACGGCGTTCACCCGCCGGAAGCCGTTGGTGAGCGTGGCGTACAGGGTCACCTGGACGACCAGCAGGGCCGTCAGGGGAGCGGTGAGCGGTGCCGCCTCGGGACTCAGCCGCAGCGCGATGACGTAGGCGATCGTCGCCGCGAACGCGGACCGCACCGTCTGGACGACCACGGGGTCCCGGCGCTTGTGCCCGATCCGCCTGGCGTGCGCCGTCCACTCACGTACCTCTCGCATCCTCCGGCTGTTCCCCTTCCCCGGCGTATCGAACGCATCCATGAAGGACGTTAATGCCGGGGGAAACCACGGGCGACCGAGGGGCTCAGGCGTACACCTTGTCGAGGAAGGCGGTCAGATGGCCCATCGTCCGGTCGATCTGCTCCTCCAGGCTGAGGCTCTCCTCGAAGCGGGGCCCGCTCTCCGGCACCTTCTTCCCGCGCAGGTACAGCGAGCAGGCGAGGTCGGTGCACATGTACGCCCCGACGGAGTTCCCCTCACGTCCGGCCGCTCCCGTCTTCCGCGCGGTCATCAGCGCCACACCGCCCCGCGGGTGCGTCGTCAGGCACAGCGAACACATGCTGCGGTGCAGAAAGCCCCGCTGCACCGCCTGGAATCGCATCGCCACCCCGACGAGCCGCCCCTCGCGCTCGGCGACCAGATAACTCCGATCGGGCGCCCCCGGATCCCGCCACCCGAGAAAGTCGAGATCGTCCCAGGGGCGCTCGGCGAGATCCCGGGGGATGGCCAGACGCTTGGCCTCTCCCTTGGAGCAGTTGATAAACGAGTTGCGGATGTCCTGTTCGGTGAGTGATCTCATGGGAGGGCTCCTGGTCGTCGTAGGCGAAACCTAGGGGCCCTAGGTTTCGGGGATCAGGTTAGAAGCACCGACAAGGGGGAGCCAGTGGATATTCCGGAGGTCGCGTCCGCGCGGGCATGGGCGGCGCTGCGGCATGTGGCGGGCGGCTCGTCGGGGCCCGCCGTCGATCCGCAGGTGCGGATCACACTGAACTTCCACCCGGACCGGCCGGCGGGCGACGTGCCCATCCTGGTGGCGCTCGCCCGGGACGGCGCCTATCACTCGCAGTTCGTCACCGGCACCAGCAACGGCGGCCTCACGGCCCGCCCCGGCGGCGACCGGTGGCGCTGGGAGAGCCGGATGTTCGGCGGGGCCTACGACGAAGCGGCCGCGCACGAGCGGCCCGTCTACGGCGCCCTGAACTTCCGCCGGCAGGTGGTCGGCGCGGCACCGCGCTTCGGCTCCTCGCACTTCCGGCTGCGCGCCGGCGCCCTGGCCCGCGCCACGTTCTGCTACCCCGACAGCGCCGCCGAGCCGGCCGACTTCGGCGTGGCGGCCGGCATGTCGCTCATCGCGCTGGCCGAGGCGGACGAGCAGGACGCCCTCAACGACTACATCGAGGCGCAGGTGCACGGAGGCGTCGATCTCGCCCGGGACGTGGAGGCGCTGGTGCTGGACGCCTGTTACCGCGGCACACCGGTCGAGGCCGCGGCCCGGCACCTGCCCTGTCCCATCGAGTGGCACCCCGGCTACCGGCTCACCGTGGCCGGGCTACGGCGCCACGCGGACTACCGCGGCCGGGAGTACGCGGAACTGGGCGCGCGGATCGCCCGGGACGGCCTCGTCGACCCGCGGGCCATCGGCGACGCCGCCCGGACGGGGCGGTACGAGCTGCAGGACCTGAAGATGGTGTGGCACACCCTCGCCCGCTTCGGAGCCCCGGAGGGAGCGGGCACGGCCTACTCCGCGGCCGGGGCCTCCGGCGGCCAGACCCCCGGGGTGAGCACCCCCAGCGCGTAGGCGCGGGCGACCAGTTCCGTGCGGTTGGTGGCGTGCCAGCGGGAGGACAGGCGGCGCAGGTGGTAGGTGACGCCGTCGGTGGTGAGGCCGGTCTCGCGGGCCGCCCGGGCCGTGGTGGCGCCGGCGGCCAGCAGGGCCAGGATGCGGGCCTCCACGGGGGTGACC